>DATAEV010000237.1:0-4999 GCA_036257875.1 Actinomycetota bacterium
TGGTCGACGACCTCCGCGCGTCCCGCAGGCGGATCGTCGCCGCGCAGGACGAGCGGGCGAAGAAGCTCGAGCGCAACATCCATGATGGAGCCCAGCAGCAGCTGGTGGCGCTCGCCGTGAAGCTCCGGCTCCTCGAGCACCAGATCGAACGCGATCCGGCGGAGGCCCGAGCGATGGCTTCCGCATTGCAGGAGACGGCGAACGAGACGCTCGAGGACCTTCGTGACCTGGCCAGGGGCATCTACCCTCCGTTGCTGGCGGACAAAGGGCTCGGGCCGGCGCTCGAGGCGCAGGCGCGGAAGGCGGCGATGCCCGTCACGGTCAGCGCCGACGGGATCGCGCGGTTCGGGGCCGACGTCGAGTCGGCCGTCTACTTCTCGTGCCTCGAGGCTTTGCAGAACGCGGCGAAGTATGCCGAGGCGCGCGCGGTTCGCGTCCGGCTGACGAACGGCGCCGGCGACCTCCGGTTCGAGGTGACCGACGACGGGCGGGGCTTCGACCCGGCGACCACCAAATACGGGACCGGTCTGCAAGGGATCGCGGACCGGCTCGCCGCCGTCGGCGGCGAGCTGACGGTGACCTCGGTTCCCGGCGACGGCACGGCCGTCGCCGGGATCATCCCCGTCGAGGCGGTGCGGCCGTGAACAAACGCGCGCTCGCGTGGACGATCTTCGCCATCGACATCGCGAGCCTCTTGGTGGCGGGCTGGTTCGCATGGGTCACGCGGAACGTTGCCCTGGCGTCGGGAAGCGGGTGGTCGGGAACAGGGTTCCTCCCCGGTCTCCTGTTCGCGGTCTCGCTCCTGCCGTTCCCCATCGTCGGTCTCCTGATCGCGCTTCGCCAACCAGAGAACGCGATCGGATGGCTCCTTCTCGCGATCGGGTTCACGTGGTTCTTCGGTGAGGCGCTCACCGGGTACGGGACGTACGGGGTCGCGATGTCCCGCCTGCCTGCGGACACCTGGACCCTCGCGTTCACGGACATGTTGTGGGTCCCTCCGATCGGCCTGATGGGGACGTTCACGCTGTTGCTGTTCCCCGACGGCCACCTCCCGTCGCCACGATGGCGGTGGTTCGCGTGGGTGTGCGCCGTCGTCTTGGTCGTCTCGTGTGTCGGGATCCTCGTCGGCGCGTCGACGATGGCGGACTCGGGCTTCCCGAACCTCGCCAACCCGTTCGCGATCCCCGGCTTGGAGTTCCTCCAGATCGCGCTCGTGCTCTTCCCCTTCTGCATCTTGGGAAGCGCCGGGAGCCTCGTCGTTCGGTACCGGCGCTCTCGCGACATCGAGCGAGACCAGTTGAAGCTGCTTGCGTTCGCGGCCGCGACCGTCGCCGCGAGCTACCTCGTGATCATGCTGCTCTCGATCGGGTCGACGAGCAGCAACACACCGGGTTGGCTCGGAGCGGCGCAGACCCTCGTGATCTTCTCGTTCTCGTTGATCCCGATCTCCATCGGTGTAGCGATCCTCCGTCACGGCCTCTACTCGCTCGACATCGTCGTGAAGAAGACCGCCATGGCGTTGGTCCTGACGCTCCTGATCGGGGTCCCGGCCCTCCTCGTGCTCGCCGCAGCGTCCGTGCCGTGGCTGATCTGGTCGGTGCCCAACTCCGCGTTCACCCTCGTCGGTGGCGTCGTGCTCGGACTGCTCGTGATCCCGCTCGTCCGCATCGCGCGACGGACGGCGGGTCGGATCGTCTACGGGTCTCGAGCGACGTCGTACGAGGTCCTGACGGAGTTCTCCGAACGGGTCGGCGACGCGTACGCGGCCGAGGACGTGTTGCCGCGGATGGCCCAGGTCCTCGGGATGGGGCTCGGCGCCGACGCCGCGGCGGTCTGGTTCCTGACCGCGGGCGAGCTTCACCCTGCCGCCGTCTGGCCGGCCGACGCGGAGGCGCCCTCGGAGCACCTCGTCGACGTCGTCGACCGCGGGGAGCGGCTCGGGGCGCTCTCCGTGGCGATGCCGGCCACCGACCCGCTTCGCGGCTCCGGTGAACGACTGATGCAGGACCTCGCGTCGCAGGCGGGCCTCGTCCTTCGGAACGTCCGTCTGATCGAGGAGCTCCGGTCGTCTCGACGGCGTCTCGTTGCGGCGCAGGATGACGAGCGCCGGAAGATCGAACGCAACCTGCACGACGGCGCGCAGCAACAGCTCGTGGCGCTCGCCGTCCAGCTCAAGCTCGCGCGATCGATGGTCGAGCGCGATCCGGCCAAGGCCGCCGCTCTGCTCGACACGCTCCAGGGTTCCGCCACGGATGCGTTGGAGGACCTGCGGGACCTCGCCCGTGGGATCTACCCGCCGTTGCTCGCCGACAAGGGCCTGGCGACCGCGCTCGAGGCGCAAGCACGCAAGGCGGCGGTGCCCGTGACGGTCGAGGCCGACGGGGTCGGGCGGTTCCCCGTGGACATCGAGTCGGCCGTGTACTTCTCCTGCCTCGAGGCCTTGCAGAACGTCGCGAAGTACGCAGACGCCGCGACGGCCCGCATCACGCTCAGCGACGGCTCCGGCGAGCTGCGTTTCGAGATCCGCGACGACGGGCGCGGGTTCGACCCGACCGCGAGGAGCTACGGGACCGGTCTGCAAGGGATCGCGGACCGGCTCGCCGCCCTCGGCGGCGAGCTGGTGGTGACCTCGGCGCCCGGCGACGGCACCGCCGTCGCCGGGCGCCTCCCGGTGGAGGCCGCACCATGACCGAGCGCTCCGCTCGACGGCTCGCCTGGGCGATCTGGATCGCGGGGATGGCGATGTTCCTCGGCGTGTTCGCGTTCCGGCTGATCCGCCACGACAACTTCCAACGTTCCGACATCACCGAGCCGTTGGCCTTCGCGGCCGTCGGCGTCGTCGGCCTCATCGTCGCGATCCACCAACCGAGGAACGCGATCGGCTGGATCTACCTCGTCGTCTGGATCTTCGCCGCCGGGCTCTTCGCGGTGGTCCAGGAATACGCCTCCTGGGTGGAGACGACGCATGCGAGCGCTCCCGGTGAACCGATCGCGGTATGGCTCGGCAACTGGACCTGGGTTCCGATCTTCACCCTGCTGCTCACCTACCCGTTCCTGCTGTTCCCAGACGGGCATCTCCCCTCGCCCCGGTGGCGGCCGGTCGCGTTGGCGATCGCGCTCACCTCTGCGTTGTGGTCGATCACCTTCGCGCTGAACGGCGGAAGCGACTACACGAACGCGAACAACGAGCCCGCGACGAACCCCTTCGCCGCTCCGGCTTCGATCGCTTCGGCCGTCACCGCCGCCCGGATCGTCCTGTCGTTCGTGATGATCGGGTTGATGGCGGCGACGGTCGCGTCGCTCCTCCTCCGGTACCGCCGGTCGCATGGGGACGAACGCGAGCAGATCCGATGGCTGATGCTGGCCGGTGGCGCGACGGTCTTCTGGTTCATCCTCCCGTTGAACCATGGGGTCGGCGGATGGGCGGACTTCCTCCAGGGATTCGTCCTGGCCCTGATCCCGATCGCGATCGGGGTGGCGATCCTCAAGTACCGCCTCTACGACATCGATCTCGTGCTTCGCAAGACGCTCGTGTTCGGCGTCCTGGCCGTGTTCATCACCGCCGTCTACGTCGCGGTCGTGGTGGGTCTCGGATCGCTCTTCACCGACACGCTGTTCCTTCGGATAGCCGCGACGGCTCTCGTCGCGGTCGCGTTCCAGCCGGTGCGCGACCGCGCCAACCGGATCGCGAACCGGCTGGTGTTCGGCGAGCGCGCGACGCCGTACGAGGTCCTCGCGCGCTTCGGCGAGCGCGTCGGCGAGACTTACGCGAGCGACGACGTCCTGCCAAGGATCGCGCGCGTGATCGCGGAGGGAACCGCCGCGGCTCGTTCCGATGTCTGGCTCCGGCTCGGTGACAGGCTCACGCTCGCGGCCTCATGGCCGGTCGCCGAACCACGCTCGTCGTTCGCGATCGAACGCGACGAGCTTCCTCCGATCGAAGCCGATCGGGTCGCCGCGGTGCGCCACCAGGGCGAGCTGCTCGGCGCCATCGCCGTGACGAAGCCCCCGAGCGAACCGCTTGCCGCCGGGGACGCCGAGCTCGTCGACCGACTCGCCGAGCAGGCCGGGCTGGTGCTCGCGAACGCGCGGCTCACAGCGGATCTGGAGGCTCGGCTCATGCAGATCGCGCAGCAGGCCGCCGATCTCCGTTCCTCCCGGCAACGGATCGTCGCCGCACAAGACGAGGAACGTCGACGGCTGGAACGGAACATCCACGACGGCGCGCAGCAACACCTGGTCGCGCTCGCGGTCAAGCTCCGTCTCGCGAAGACCGCGCTCCAGAGGGATCCGGAGCTGGGAAGACGGATGCTCGAAGAGATCCAAGGCGAGGTCGACGCGGCCCTGGACACCCTTCGTTCGCTCGCCCTCGGGATCTACCCGCCGCTGCTGGAAGAGCAGGGCATCGCCGCGGCACTTGCCGCCCAGTACGTGCGGAGCAGCTTGCCGGTGCGGATGGAGGCCGACGGGATCGGACGGTACCCGATCGAGCTCGAAGCTGCCATCTACTTCTGCGCGCTCGAGGCGCTCCAGAACGCGACGAAGTATGCGAACGCCACGGCGATCACGATCGCGTTCCGCGAGCACGATGGCGCGCTCGAGTTCAGCGTCGCCGATGACGGCGGCGGATTCGATCCGGGCTCGAACGGAATGGGCACCGGGATCCAGGGGATGCGCGACCGGATGGCCGTCTTCGGCGGCGACGCAGAGATCGAGTCGTCGCCGGGCCACGGGACGATCGTCCGCGGGCGGGTGCCGGTCTCGGAGCGGGTCCGATGAGACGAGCGGTTGCGATCGCCGTCCCGATCGTCTCCGTCTCGCTGTTGCTCGCATCCGCTGCTTTGAACGCCTGGGCGGGCAAGTCGGTCACGGATCCGATCATCTGGCTCCCCCTCTCGCTCGCGTGTGCGACGGTCGGGTCGCTCCTCGTCCTGCGCCGGGCGGGCGGCATCCTTGGTCCGGCGTTCGTGTTCGTCGGTCTCCAGATCCCGCTCGGCAG
>DATAEV010000240.1:0-3710 GCA_036257875.1 Actinomycetota bacterium
TGCTGGATCCGGTGGATGTGGCTGGAGAAGCAGGCGACGACCACGATCTCCGGAGCGCGAGCGACGATGTCGCGAAGCACCGGACCGACGCTGCGCTCGCTCGCCGTGTGTCCCGGCGTCTCCGCATTCGTCGAATCCGACAGGAGCAGATGGACGCCGCGACCCGATTCCTCCGCGATGCCGTGCAGATCGGTCGGTTGGCCGTCGATGGGCGTTTGGTCGAGCTTGAAATCGCCGGTATGCAGCACCGAGCCGTGCGGCGTGTCGATCGCGACGGCCATCCCGTCGGGGATCGAATGGGTCACGTGGAAGAAGCGCATCCGGAACGGCCCCGCCTGGGTCCCCCCGCCGGGAACCGCGACGTGCGGCTCCACCAGGTCGGTCACTTCGTGCTCTTCCAGCTTGCCCTGCAGGAGCTCGAGGGTGAACGCGGTCGCGTACACCGGGACGCGTCGGCCGAGGTCTCGCAACAGGTACGGGAGCGCTCCGACGTGATCCTCGTGCCCGTGAGTCAGCACGATCGCCTCGACGTCACCGGCTCGGTCGCGCACGTATTCCATGTCGGGTAGGACGAGGTCGATCCCCGGCATGTCCGCGGACGGGAACGACAGACCGACGTCCAAGATCAGGAGCCGGCCGTCGAGCTCGAGCGCGGCCATGTTCCGGCCGACCTCGCCGATACCTCCGAGGAAGACGAGGCGGCAGCTGTCAGGCAAGGAGACCGGCGTCCTCCAGCGCCTTGCGGACGCGATCCCGTTCGTCGCTCGTGGCAGGAACCAAGGGCAACCGAGGCTCGCCGCAGCCTCGCCCGACCATCTGCAGAGCCGCCTTGAGCGGGATCGGATTGGACGTCACGAAGAGCGCGTTGAACAGCGGCGACAGCGTCTCGTGGATCTTGCGGGCCGCCGGCACATCGCCGGTGTCGATGAGCTCGATCATCTGCCGGATCTGCGGTCCGACGAGGTGACTCGCCACGCTCACGACGCCGACGGCGCCCAGGCAGACGTATCCGAACGTCGCCCAATCGTCGCCCGAGTAGACCTCGAATCCGTCGGGTGCTTCCGAGATCAGCCGAGAGATGCCCTGGAAGTCGCCCGTCGAGTCCTTGACGGCGACGATGTTCGGTCGCTCGGCGAGACGGAGCAGCGTGTCATGCTCGATGCGCGTCGCCGTGCGTCCGGGGATGTTGTACGCGATGATCGGGAGCTCCGTGGCATCGGCGACGTGCTCGAAATGTGCGATCAAGCCGCGCTGGGGTGGCTTGTTGTAGTAGGGGGTCACCACGAGGATCCCGTCCGCGCCCGCGTCTTCGGCCGCCTGCGTAAGCGCGAGGGTCTCGGCTGTCGAGTACGTGCCCGTGCCGCAGATCAGCTTGCCCTGACCCCTGATCGCTTCGCCGACGGCGCGGAAGAGGTCGGCCTTCTCCTTGTGCGTGACCGTCGGTGATTCGCCGGTGGAACCGGCGATGACGACGGAATCGGAGCCGTTCCCAACGAGCCAGGACGAGAGCTCCTGGGCACGGTCGAGGTCGAGGGCGTGATCATCGCGGAACGGCGTCACCATCGCGGTGACGACGGAGCCGAACCTGCCGGCCATGGGCGTCGCCTCCTTCATGGCGCCGCGGGGACGGCGCCGGACCGGCCTATGCTAGCCGCCGATGCCGCGCATCTACACGAAGACGGGCGACGACGGCACCACGGGGCTCCTGTACGGCGGCCGCGTTCCGAAGTCCGACCTGGTCACGGAGGCGTACGGCACGACGGATGAGGCCGTCGCGGTCCTGGGCTTGGCACGAGCCCTCTCCAACGACGAGGCGCTCGGCGCCGACCTCCTCACCCTGCAACGGGAGCTCTTCGTGGTCGGCGCCGACCTCGCATGCAATCCGAAGGAGCGGAAGAAGCTCGATCCCGACGTCTCGCTCGTGTCGGCGAAGATGGTGGCGCGACTCGAGCGGAGGATCGACGATCTCGTGACCGAGCGACCGCTCCCCGACGCCTTCATCGTGCCCGGCGCGAACCCGACCTCGGCGACGTTGGACGTGGCGCGTGCGGTGGTCCGGCGCGCCGAGCGCCACGTCGTCGAGCTCGAAGGAGCGCAACGGGTGGTGAACCCCGAGGTCCGGCGGTACCTCAACCGGCTGAGCGATCTGCTGTTCGTGCTGGCGCGGTGGCAGGCCGGGGAGAGCGAGCCGAAGAGCCGAACTAGGCCTTGATCACGATCCCGTCGAACACGAACGGTTCCGTCGACGTCACCGTGATCGTCAGATCATGACCGCTGCCCGGAGTGAGGTTGAAGCACCCGAATCCCTGGCGGTAGCCCGTCGTATCGACCTCCGTGAGGGTCTCTTGGAAGATCGAGTCGAGCGCGAGATCGGCCGTCGCGCTCGTACCGGTGGTCGTCGGTCCCCCAAGGACACAAACGGTCCTGCCATAAGACGGGACGCTTCCGACGATAACCCCGGTCTGGCCGACCATCGATGTCGTCTGCAGGTAGGCGTCGCTGGGCGTTCCGCCAACCGGCGTGACGACGTTGTACTGGAAGAAGCTCGCGTTCGCGTCGTCGCGAGGAACGGACACCTTCCTTTCCTTCCCCGTCCGAGCGTTCCCCTGTCGATCGACCGCGATAACCCGAAAGCCATACGTTCGCCCGTCGACGCCGACGACGTTTACCGTCGGCGCGTGGCTCGTGCCCACCTTCACGGTGGTCCAAGCCGATATGCCGCCCGAAAGCTGGTAGACCCTTGACTGTAAGGTCCAGTTCTTCACCCCGGATCCGTAGACGTCGTCCTTCAGGCTGAAGGGGACGGGGAAGGTCAGGTTGGCCGACACGTCAGACGAGTAGGTCGGCACCGCTCCCCACGTGATCGTCGGCGGTGTGTAGTCATGCCGGATCAATGGGTAGCGGTTCGGGATGGCGTCGACGCACGGGTTCTTGTTCGTGCACGGCGCCGCGAAGTACGCCGAGAAGATCAGGAAGTCGTAGCTCCCCTTCTGGATGATCTGCGAGTGCGGGAGCGTGACCTTCACCGCTTTGGGCGATACACGAGCTGCTTTGAGGTAGTAGGTGATGACCGAGCCGTTCGGCTTGAACAACACACCGCGGAAGCGTCCGGCCGCGAAGAACACATCGATGAAGTAGTTGGGATCCCGGTCGGCGTTCGAATCGATCCCTACCTCGAACAGCCCGTTCTTGCCGTTCGCCTGCGCGTTGGTGAACGGCGCGAGGGTGTTGATCTGGAAAACGCTCCCCCCGGCTACGTGCGATACCTTCGCGCCGCCGAGATCCAGTGGTCCCTTCGTGTCGTTGCCGTCCGATCGAGTGATGACGTTCGCCGAGCCCGGTGTCCCGATCCCGATGAGCAGCGTCGCGACGAGCGCACAGACGAAAACGGTTAGGCGGCCCCTCATGGCCCCGGACCCTACGCCCAGTAGCTTCGGATAGCAACCCCTCATCGCGCAACGGAGGCGGTGCAGAGCCGCTGGAAAACGACGAGATGACGAGGAACGAGGCGGTTCGAGATGCTCCCGCCATGAAGCAGCTCGAGCTTCGACGCCACGCACCGCGCGATCCGTCGGCGGACCGATTGTCGGACGCGGGCCGAGCCCGGGCGATGGACGTCGGCCGCGCCCAGCAGCACGTCGTCTACACGGCCGTGTTCGTCTCCCCCGCCGAACGGGCGGCCGAAACCGTCGCGTGGTTCCTTCGAGGAG
>DATAEV010000244.1:0-2710 GCA_036257875.1 Actinomycetota bacterium
CGCGAGGATACCCCGAGGTGGTCGGTACGATGGAACGTCCATGAACGCGCGTCCGGCGCTCCGTCTGGTCCTGTTCGTCGGCGTCCTCGGGGCGTCGATCGCGCCGGCCGTGGCAGCGGAGGCGCAACCGGCGGCGCTGCCATCCGTCGATGTCATCAAGGTCGAGGGGACCCTGGATCGGCCCCTGCTCGGCTTCGTCAACGGGATGTTGGATGACGCTTCGGCGAGGGGAGCGACGGTCGTACTCGAGGTCGACAGCGCGGGCGGGATCGGCCAGGACGGCGTCGGGCTCGCCGACCGCATCGCGCAGATGTCCGTGCCGGTCATCGTGTGGGTCGGGCCCGTCCCGGCGCGCGCGAGTGGCGCCGCGATGCTCCTGATGCTGGCGTCGTCGCTGTCGGCGGTGGCGCCCGGATCGCAGACGGGACCGCTCCACCCGGTGGACCTCCTGCATCCCGACACGCCGGTGCCGGGCCTCGACGCGCTGATCGACGGGTGGTTGCAGGCCCGGGGTCGAACCCCCGATCGCACGCACGAGAACGAGGCGCTCGATGCCGCCCAGGCTCTGGGGTACCACTTCGCCGACGTGGCGTATCCGTCGGTCCTGGACCTGCTGAACGGGATCGACGGCACGACGGTGCGCACGGCGTCCGGACCGGTGCTACTGCACACGCACATCGCGTCCACCGACGCCGAGGCGCAGGCCGGACGGGGCGTGACGATCCGCTTCGCGGAGCTCGGGCCGGTCCGACGGGTGGAACACGCGGTGGCGTCGCCCTCCATGATCTACGTCCTCTTGATCTTCGGGCTCGCGTGCCTGGCGTTCGAGATGACGCAGCCCGGCTTCGGCTTCGCCGGGTTCGCGGGGCTCTTCCTCCTCGCCCTGGCGCTCTACGGCATCACGGTCGTCCCGCCCTCCTGGTTCGGGCTGGGCGTCCTCCTCGCCGGGATGGGCGCCCTCGCCCTCGATGTCCGCCTGCGACGGTTCGGGGTCCTCACGTGGGGTGGAACCGCCGTGTTCGCGCTCGGCTCGGTGCTGATCTACGGCGGCGTGGCCGACCCGATCCGGATCTCCCCCTGGCTGATCGCCGGCGCGACGATCGCGGCCTTCCTCTTCTTCGGGTTCGGTCTCACGGTTGCGATCGCCTCGCGAGACCGGATCGTCTCCACCCAGCGCGGGCTGATCGGATTGGTCGGCGAGGCACGGGGCAAGATGGCCCCCGACGGGCCGGTGTTCGTCAAAGGTGCGCTCTGGCGAGGGCGGAGCCTCGGGGAGGAGATCGCCACCGGGACGCGGGTGCGCGTCCGTGGCGTCGACGGGCTGGTCCTGAAGGTGGAGCCCGAGTCGGAGCCCTTGGCTCCCAACGACTGATCCCGATCAGCGGGCCCGGGGGCCGGTGTGGAGTTCCCATGACGGTGGCGTGACGGGAATCTCGGCCGGTCCCGTTCGCGAACAACCGGATAGATGGACGTGGCGTTCGGATCGTGGTGGGAGCGGGCCGTCTGCCGGGGGCAGGATGCGGCCTACTTCTTCGCTCCTTCCTACTTCGAGAAGCGAGCCGAGAAGAACGCCCGGGAAGCGGTCGCGAAGGCCCTCTGCGTCCGCTGTCCGGTGCGTGAGCCGTGTCTGGAGTTCGCGCTCCATACCCGCGACCCCCACGGGGTCTGGGGCGGGATGAACGAGATGGAGCGTCGGGCGCTCCTGCGAGCCAGAGCCCGCGACACCACCGAGCATCGCGAAGCCGTCTGATCGGTCGGCGCCCGGGCGTGCGAGGATGCCCGGCATGGACGACGAGACGATCCTCGGCCGGATCCAGGAGCTCGGCCTCGAGCTCCCGGCGCCGCCGGCAGCCGTGGCCGCCTACCTTCCGTGCGTCGTCCACGGCTCGCTCGCCTTCGTGGCCGGGCAGATCGCGATGAGCGGAGGCGAGGTCCTTCATCGCGGGTCGCTCGGCGATGGTGTGGGTCTGGACGAGGGCGTCCAGGCGGCCCGGCAGGCCGCGTTGCAGGCGCTCTCGGCGTTGCGCGAGGCGCTCGGGGGCTCGTTCGAACGGGTCGAGCGGATCCTGCAGGTGACCGTGTTCGTGGCGTCGGTGCCCGGCTACGTCGACCATCCGAAGGTCGCCAACGGTGCGAGCGAGCTCCTGGCGGAGATCCTCGGCGAGCTCGGCCGGCATGCGCGCGCGGCGGTCGGCGTGTCGTCGCTGCCCCTGGGCGCTCCCGTCGAGCTCGTGATGACGGCGGCCGTACGGGCGACGTAGCTCAGTCGTCGCGGAGGAACCGAAGGTCCCCCCGGCGCCGGGTGATCCCCTCGCCGTCGAGCCATTCCGCGAGCGGAACCGCGAACCTCCGACTCGTGCCGAGCTCCACACGGAGCATGCTCACGCTGATCCCCTCCGCGTGCCGACGGACGACCGCGGTCGCCCGCTCCACCAGGGACGGCGCGACGACGAGGTCGGGGGCGATGCGAACGACGGCTCCCGCGCGGGACGCGGCGTCGATCACGTCGCGACGGGTTCCGGCGCGGACCAGCTCTTTGACCGTCGGCGGCTGGGCCTCGTGCTCGCCCGAGATGGCCTGGAGGAGCGCGCGGACCTCGTCCGCGCGCTCCTCGAGCGCGACCCGATGCGTGGCGAGCCGCACGGTCGTGGACGTGCGGACGATCGAGCCTTCGGCGGCGAGGAGGTCCAGCAGGGTGTCCGGCAGGCCG
>DATAEV010000248.1:0-12492 GCA_036257875.1 Actinomycetota bacterium
GAGGACGACGCCAGTCTGGAAGACATCGCGTGCGTGTCCCCGAGGTCGTGCATCGCGGTCGGTCAGTTCGGCTTCGACCTCGTGGAGATGTACACAGGCGTCGCCCCGCTCATCCAGCGATGGGACGGGACGGCGTGGCGCCTCGAGGTCTCCTCGAACGCGAAGGACTCGCTCGACACGGAGCTCAACGGCATCGCGTGCCCGACCCACGACCGATGCGTCGCGGTGGGGTTCCGGCGTCATACCGGTGGGACGTTCTCGACGTTCGCGGAGATCCGCGATGCTGGCAGGTGGAGGGTGCTTCGGACACCCGACCCGGAGGGGTCACCGGACGTCGAGCTCGCGGATGTCGCGTGTCCCCGGCCGGATCGCTGCATCGCCGTGGGTTCCTGGGTGTTGGGCGCTCACGTCCACAGCCTGGTGGAGTCGTGGGACGGCAGGCGGTGGACGATCGAGCAGACGCCGGCGCCGGACGGTTCGACGTCCATCGCGCTCTCGGCCGTCGCGTGTCCCGATCCGCAGACGTGCTACGCGGTGGGCGCGTATGAGCGAGGTTCCCCCACCCAGCACGCGTTCTCGCTGGGATGGGACGACGAGGGATGGAGGGTCGTGCCGATGCCGGATCCGTCCGGGCCGGCGTAGCCGCGGCCAGGCGCGACCGGTCAATCGATCATCGCGAGCAGCGCGCCCAGCTCGACGACCTGGCCGGCGCGGATCGGAAGTTCGGTGATCTCGCCTTCGCGCGTCGAAGCGATGTGGTTCTCCATCTTCATCGCTTCGAGGATGCACACGACGTCGCCGGCCTGGATCGATTGCCCCTTCTCCACGAGGACCTTCACGATCGTCCCCTGCATCGGGGCGCGGATCTCGCCGTGTACGTGCTCCCGGTGGTGGGCCGCGTGCGAAGACGGAGCTTTGGGGGCCGCGACGCGGCGTTCGTCGAAGATGCGGATCGGCACCCGCCGCCCGTCGACCTCCACGAGGATGTCGCGCGCGCGGGTCGAGCGCGGCTGAGGGGACGCGGGCTCCAGATCGGCCTGGGCCGGCAGGTGCGCGTCGACCAGAGCACGCTCGAGCCACGTCGTCGTGTGCGTTGAGGTCTTGTAGGCCTTCGACTCCAGGATCCAGTGATGGACGGGGATCGTCGTCGGCACCCCCTCCACCACGAACTCGTCGAGGGCACGAAGCATGCGGCGGCGGGCCTGATCCCGATCGGTCCCGCTCACGATGACCTTCGCGAACAACGAGTCGTAATCCCCGGGGATGTCGCGCCCGGCGCCGACCCCGCTGTCGACGCGGACGAACGGCCCGCTCGGCTCCTCGTACCGCGTGATCCGTCCCGGTCCCGGGAGGAAGTTCCGCCCCGGGTCCTCCGCGTTGATGCGGCACTCGATCGCGTGGCCGTTCGGTGTGACCTCCAGGCCCGCGAGCGAGCCACCGAGGGCGACCTGGATCTGGAGCGCGACCACGTCGAGCCCCGTCACCATCTCGGTGACGGGATGCTCGACCTGGATGCGGGTGTTCATCTCCAAGAAGTAGAACGATCCGTCCTCGTCGAGGATGCACTCGACCGTCCCGGCGTTGACGTATCCGGCTTCCCTCGCGAGTGAGGTGGCGGCGTCGGCGAACCGCTCGCGGATCCCGGCGTCGAACAGAGGCGACGGGGTCTCTTCGATCAGTTTCTGATGGCGCCGCTGGACGGAGCAGTCGCGCTCGCCGAGGAACGCGACGTTGCCCTTCGCGTCGGCCACGATCTGCGCCTCGACGTGTCGCGCCTGATCGACGTACCGCTCGAGGAAGACCTCGGAACGCCCGAAGTACGACTTCGCCTCGCGGGACGCGCGGTTGAGCGATTCCTCGAGCCGGTCCGCGTCCCGGACGACGTGCATCCCCTTGCCACCGCCGCCGAACGCCGCCTTGACGAGCAAGGGATACCCGATGCGAGGCGCCTCCTTCTTCGCCATGGCGACGTCGACCGGTTCCCGTGTGCCTGGCACGATCGGGACCCCGGCCGCATCCGCGATCCGTCTCGCCGCGGCCTTGTCCCCCATCCGCTCGATCGCCGAGGGTGGGGGACCCACGAAAGTGAACCCGGCCTCTTCGACGGCCGTGGCGAAATGCGCCCGCTCGGCGAGGAACCCGTACCCGGGGTGGATCAGCGTGGAACGCGACTTCTGGGCCGCCTCGAGGATGGCCCCGATCGACAGGTAGGAGTCGGCGGCGAGGGCGGGACCGAGCCGGTAGGACTGGTCCGCCATCTCGACGTGGAGGGCGTCGCGGTCGGCATCGGAGTACACGGCGACGGTGGGGATCCCCATCTCCCGACACGTCCGCATGATGCGAACGGCGATCTCGCCGCGGTTCGCGACGAGCAGCTTGGGTCGCTTCGTCGGGGTCTTCGTCACTCGCGTATCGTTCTCCCTTGCGGCCTCATCAACGACCCCCCTCGCGAGGAGCCCGACGTGCTGACCCGTGACGACCTGGTGGAGGTCCTCGCCGCGATCACCGTCACGGCTCCTGTGCGGTCGGACGAGGTTACTCCCTCGACGAACGCTACCGCGGTGGCGTTGGCGGAGGCCGGCGAGCCCGAATGGACGCTGGTCGCGGCCGGGCATCAGACCGAAGGGAAGGGCCGACTCGGTCGTGCCTGGTCCGACGTCGCCGACGGCAGCCTGCTCTTCTCCTTCGTCCTGCGTCCGCAGCTCGCTCCGGCCCGGACCGGATTGCTGTCGTTGTTGGCCGGCGCCGAGATGGCGAACGCGATCCGGGCAACCACGGGTCGCCGCGTGACCTGCAAGTGGCCGAACGATCTGATCCTCCACGACGCCAAGGTCGGGGGCGTCCTCCTGGAGTCGAGCGTCGCCGACGCGGCGGTGCGGTACGTGGTCGTCGGGATCGGGGTGAACCTCGAGCCGCCGCATGACGTCCCGGGTGCGGGAGGCATCGGGACCACCGCCGGACCGCGAGACCTCCTTGTCGCGTTCTTCACGCTGTTCGCCGCGGTCTATACGGCCGCGAACCGCGAGCTTCCGCAGCGGGTCCGTAGCGCCTGGCTCTCGCTGTCCGCGACGGTCGGACAGGTCGTGCGTGCGAAGACCGTCGATGGACGCGAGGTGACCGGTCGAGCCGTCGGCATCGACGACTTCGGCAGCCTGATCCTGTCGACCGATGCGGGCGAAGCTCGGGTCACGTTCGGGGAGGTCGAGCATCTGGGAACGGGCTGATGTCCCACGGTTGCCCGGTCGGGGTCCTCGGGGTACGGTCCCGCCATGCCGTTCCCCAGACGTTTGTTGATCCCCGACGAGCAGCTCGTCCTCGATCTCCGGCCACACCCGATCGCGCTCGTCATGCCCACCGTCGTCACGATCGTGGGGTTCGTTGCCGCGTCGTGGTTGACCGCCAAGACGGACGTCGCCGACTGGGTGTGGTGGGTGTTGTTCCTCATCCTCCTCGTCCTCTATCCGGTGCCGAAGCTCATCGCGTGGCTGACCTCGAACTTCGCGGTGACGAGCGATCGGGTGATCCACCGGCAAGGATTCATCGCTAAGCGATCGATGGAGATCCCGCTGGAGGCGATCAACGACGTCCGATTCGAACAGGGGATCCTGGATCGCATGGTGGGGGCCGGGACCCTCGTCATCTCGTCGGCGTCGGAGTTCGGCCGCAACACCTTCGACGACATCCGCCATCCCGAGGCCGTCCAGAAGGTCATCTATGAGCAGGGGGAGTCGAACAAGAAGCGGATGTATCAGGGCTCGGCGGCCGGGCAGGGGCCCCCGCCGCCTCCGCCCGCGGCCCCCTCGGCGACGACCGAGCTCGAGCGGCTGGCGCGGCTCCGAGCCGACGGTGTGTTGTCGGAGGAAGAGTTCCAGGTGCAGAAGGCGAAGATCCTGGGACAGGGATAGCTCCCCCGCGCCCCCGGTACCATCGCGTCGATGATCGGTTCGGTCGACCACGTTTACTACTGGACCCGAGAGCTGGACGCCGCCGTCGCGTTCTACACCAACGTCGTGGGTCTTCCCGTCGTTCGTCGCGAGGGAGACGGATGGGCCGAACTCGATGCGGGTTCCATCCGGTTCGCGTTGCACGCGACCGACGACGCCACGCTCACCTCGGGCACCGTCGTGTTCCGGGTTGAGGACCTCGAGACCGCGCGCTGGACGCTCGAAGAGCGCGGGGCGGTGTTCGATGAACACGTGGGCGAGGTCGCGGGATACGCCCGGTTCGCCACGTTCCGCGATCCTGACGGGAACGCCGTCCAGATCATCGAGTACACCCCGGCACCGTGAGCGCGGACGTCTGTCCCCGTTGCGGGGAGCCGCTGCCGGCGGATGCGAACTTCTGTCCGAACTGTGGGGCGCCCGTCTCGATCCAGGCCGCGGCCGAACGCCGGATCGTCACGGTAGTGTTCGTCGACCTGGCGGGGTCGACCCAGCTGGCGTCGCGCCTCGATCCCGAGCGGTTCCGCGAGGTCCTCGCCGCGTACCACGGGATGGTGGCCGAGGAGATCGCGTGGGTGAGCGGCGTCGCCGAAGGGTTCATCGGCGACGCCGTCCTGGGCGTCTTCGGGATCCCCGTGGCGCGCGACGACGACGCGGTTCGCGCGATCCGAGCCGCGTGGTCCGTCCGCGAACGGGCCCAACGGCTCGGCAACCAGCTCGATCTGCCCTTTCCGATGCAGGTTCGGATCGGGGTCAACACCGGTCCGGTGGCGGTCGGCACGGCGACCGATCGCAACATCGTGATCGGCGCCGAGGTCAACGCGGGAGCGCGTCTCCAACAGGCCGCAGAGCCGGGCGAGATCCTGGCCGGAGAGACCACGGTGCAGCTCGCTCGCGGCTTCGTCGAATTCGGCGACCAGCGTGAGCTCCGAGCGAAGGGGTTCGAAGATGACCTCGTCGCACGGCCCGTCCTCGGGATCCGTGCGCGCCCGAAGACGGACCGCGCCCGGATCCCGCTGATCGATCGGCGACGCGAGTTGGGACTCCTGAACGACATCTTCGAACGGTCCGCGAACCGGGAGCGCGCGCACCTCGTCACGCTCCTCGGTGAGCCGGGGATCGGCAAGAGCCGGCTGACCGACGAGTTCGTCGCGGGTCTCGGGGAGGGGACGAAGGTCCTCGCCGGCCGTTCGAGTCCGTTCGAGGAGGACGTGACCTTCTGGCCTCTCGCGCAGATGGTGTACCACGAGATCGGTGAGGAACGCGGCGCGCCGGAGCCGCGGGTCATGGATCGCCTCCGGGCGCTGGTGCGTGGACGGGTGCCGGAGGACGAGTCGGATCGCGTCGTCCGTCGGCTCGGGCTCACCCTCGGGTTCGGCGAGGCTGGCAGTGAGGAGAACCGGTACCACGACGCCGAGGTGCGGAGCGGGGTGTTGACGCTCCTGACCGGGATCGCCTCGGAGGGGCCAGTGGTGCTCGTCTTCGAAGACGTCCAGCGGTCGGACCCTCTGTTGCTCGACCTGATCGAGCAGTTGGTGCGGGAGGCCCGTCGCCTCCCCCTGATGGTGGTCTGCGTCGCTCGATGGGATTTCCTCGAGCAGCGTCCGAACTGGGCCGGAGGACTGGCCGACGCGGCGACCCTCTGGGTCGAGCCCCTCGCGGAAGAACACGCCGTCCGCCTGGCGATGGAAGCGGGGGACCTCGACCGGGCGATCGCCGAGCGGGTGGCCGAACACGCCGGCGGCAACCCCTTCTTCATCATCGAGATCACCGGGATGATGCGTCGCGAGGAGCGCGACCTCCCGCCGCGGGGTGCCGCTCCGAGCGCGCGGCTCCTTCCCGCGACCGTGCAGGCGGTGGTCGCGGCCCGGATCGATCAGCTCTCACCCCGCGGGCGGAACCTCGTGCGGCGGGCGTCCATCTTCCCCCGCGGACGGTTCGACGAAGCGGAGCTGTCGATGCTCGTGGCCCCCGACGCGGATCTCCTGGAAGAGGCGGCGGAAGAGGAGCTCCTCATCCGCGATCCGGGGGAGCCGGACGTCTGGGCGTTCCGCAGCGACGTGTTGCGCGACGTCGCCTACGAGTCGCTGGCCAAACGCGAACGGCTGCGGCTGCACCTCGTCGTCGCCGACGCGCTCTCCGATCCGAAGAACGCCGACCGGTACCCCCGAGCCGTCGCGTTCCACCTGGAGCAGGCAGCTCGGGCGGCGTCCGATCTCAACCCGGGCGAGCGATCCATCGCCGACCGGGCCGTGGACGCCCTCGCGCGCGCCGGTGACCTCGCGCGCCGCCGCATCGAGTCGCGCGCGGCTGCCGATCTGTACGCGCGCGCGTTGGCGCTCGCCGGGCCCGAGGATCGCTGGGACGGCCGGGAGGCCTGGATCGTCTCGATGCTCGGCGAGACGCTCTACTGGCTCGGCGAATTCGACGAAGCCGAGGCGCGCTTCCGCAAGGCCCTGGCGTTGGCCGATCGCGATGACCGGGTGACGGCGCACAGCGCTCGGTTCCTCGCCGATATCACGACCACGATCCGAGGCGACGATCATCTCGCGTCGGCGCTGTTCGACCGATCGATCCAGGCGGCTCGTCGCGCGGGGGAGGCCCGGGCGCTGTCCCGTTCCTTGCTCATGGCGGCGTGGGTGCCATACCGACAGGGCCGCCTCGATGAGGCGGACACCCTGTTCCGAGAGGCGCTCGAGATCGCGCGGTCCCGGGACGACCCCGACCCATGGTCGGAGGTGCAGGCGCTGGTCGGCATCGCGAGCGTGATCTCCGGCCGGGGAAGGGAGGAGGACGCGGTCGCGGTCGGGCGCGAGGCGCTCGATGTCGGTGAACGAGCGGATCAACCCTTCACGATCGCCGTCGCGCACCACCTCCTGGCAGCGTCGCTGCGGAGGGGATCGGGACTCGACGAAGCCGTGGAGCACGCGGACGCGGCCGTCGTGGGGTTCCGAGGGCTCGGCGCGCGCTGGGAGCTCGCCGGCGCGCTCGCCGATCGTGGGGCGGTCCACCGGTTCGCCGGCCGGATCGACGAGGCGCTGGTCGATCTTCGGGAGGCGTTCGGTCTCTGCCGGGAGTTGAACGAACGTGCGCTGGTCACTCCGACGGCGGCGGAGCTCGCACGGACGCTGGGGTTGGCCGGGGACCTCACGGCCGCACGCGCCGTTCTCGACGATCCCTTCTCTCGTGGGGCCGAGCAGGAGCCCGCGGCCGGGACCTCGCTCCTCCTGGCGGAGGCGGCGATCGCCCTCGCCGAGCACGACCGCGAGGTCGCTCTGGCCAAGTCCATCGCCGCCCTGGAACGCACGTCGTCGGAACCGATCGTCCCCAACGAGCGAGCCGCCGTCGTCTGGTGGACGGGATCGCTGTTCGGCGCCGAGGCCGTCGGCGGGCAGGAGGCTCTCGGAAGTGCGCGAGAGACCTTGGAGCGCAACGGATGGCGGCAGGCTCTCGGAGAACCCGAGCTCCTCAGCGCCGGACGACCCGCCGAACGGGGTGGTTGAAACCCTCCCGCCGGCGGGGCAGTCTCTGCGGACCGCTTCGGTCTCAGCCTTCCCCGGCCGATACGGTAAGGATCCGCATGTCGAGAGGTCAGGCAACCTTCCCCGTCGGGCTGCGCGTGCTCGCAGCCACCTGCGCGCTCCTGGCGCTGTCTTGGTACGCGCCCGGCGCGAGCGCGAACCCACCGACCAGCAAGCAGGACGTCCAGAACGCCCAACGCGCCTATGAGTCGGCCCGAGGTCGGCTGCAATCGATCCAGCAACAGGTCGTGGCGATCCAGGCCCGGCTGCAGGTCGCCACGTCCAAGGTGGAAGCGCAGCAGCAGCTCCTGGAGAAGATCACCGCCGACCTGCTGGAGACCCGCAAGCGGATCGCCGATGCGCAGGCCCGATACGACGCGATCCTCGCGCAGCTGAACGACCGAGCTGTGCAGGCGTTCATGTCGGGACCAGCATCCAACCTGGACTGGATCCTCGGGGCGACCTCGCTCGTGGACCTGTCGGACCGGGTGGAGTTCGTGGACGCGGTGAGCCAGTCCGACGCCGACCTGGCCGCCCAGGTCGACTACCTGCACCAGCAGCTCCTGTTCGACGAAGCCCGGCTTGAGGACCTCCAAGCGCAACGACGGGAGAAGCTCGCACAGGCGAAGGCGATCCAGGACCAGATCATCAAGGACCTCCAGCTCCAAGAGGATCTCCAGGCACAAGCCGCGCAGATCGCGGAGCAGTACTTCCAGAACTTCCGCTCGGTCAAGAAGGCTCGGGCCGACACGATCCGAGCGGCTGCGCAGCAGGCCGCGGCGAGCAGCAGCCACCACGATCCGGTGCCGATGCCGGCGCAGTATCAGCACATCCTCAAGATCTGCCCGGTCCAGAAGCCCGTGTACTTCAGCGACGGTTTCGGGGCGCCTCGATACACCGGGCACTACCACCTGCATGCAGGTGTGGATATGTTGGCGGCGAGGGGACAGGAGATCTACGCACCGTTCGACGGCGTGGCCCGCACGTCGTACAACACCCTCGGCGGCAACGCGGTCTACGTGACCGGGCAGGACGGATACGTCTACAACGCTCACGTGGACCACTACTCCGACAAGTCGAACGGTCCGGTGAAGACGGGCGACGTGATCGGGTACGTGGGCGACACCGGCGACGCGATCGGTACCCCACACGACCACTTCGAGTTCCATCCGTTCTTCCCGGTCCCAGCCGATTGGCCCGTCAGCTTCTACGGGTACCGGGTGATCGGAACGGCGATCAACCCGTACCCGCTGCTCGTCGCGGCGTGCGGTTAGATCCGCTCACCCGGCCGGAGCGGGCGCGATCGTGAGCGCCCAGCTCGATTCGTAGCTCCGACCGTCCCGCGCGGTCGCGACGATGTCCACGACGTAGTTGCCGGCGTCGAGCGTGGTGTTCGCGGCGACGTGGCCGGCACTGAACCGTTGGATCGGCGGGCGGATCGGTTCGCCGCCGTCGGGCGTGACCACGATGACGACCCCGCTGAGGGGCAGCTCGTTGCCGCTCGGCCCGAACGCGGTGGCGTGGACGGGGTTGGGGCCCGCCGTGGCGGGATCGACGAAGGACTGCAACGAAACGCCGTCCGGGAAGGACGTTGTGGTGGTCGTCGGCGCGCCGGCGATCGCGACCGTCGACGTCGTTCCGTCGGACTTCGTGATCACGGTCATCGGGACCTCCACGGTGCTGGCGCCGGAGCGGATGAGTGCGGTGACCTTCCAGGTCCCCATGACCGAGACGGCGGTTCCCTGCCCGACCCAGACACCGCCCATCCCGGGGGAGCTCATCTCCTGGTGGTCCATCTGTTGGGTCAGCCGGATCTGCGAGACGGGCAGGTCGGGGTGCGTGACGGACTGGAACCGGAGGGTCACGGCGTCGGCGCTCACCGGCGCGCCGCTGTCGTAGTCGGTCACCTCGGCCCGGAACGCGTTCGGCCCCGCGGATCCGGGGGTGAGGGTCAGCGAGACGCGTGTCGTGGTGGCGAAGTCGGCGCCGGTCGCCGAACCGGCGACCGGCGGTGGGCCGGTCGCCGCGGATGCCGCGGCGACCGGCGGGCTCAACCCGGTGAGCACTCCGGTCAGGACCAAGACGCCGACCGCGACGACGGTTTCGGCCCCGATGAACCGCCGGAGGGGTCGTTCGTCTTCGGCCAGGATCACCACGTTCCGGAGACGGTTCGTGGCGCCGAGAGCGATCAGCACCAGACCGGCCGCGACCTTCCCGAGCACGGTCAGCCCATAGCTCGCCCGGAGGCCGTCGAAGAGGTTCGACAACCCGCCGAGCTCGCTGACGGCGCGCAGAACCCCGGTGAGGGCGACGACGGCGACCAACCAGACGGCGAGGTTCGAGAACCGGCGGGCCTCCTGCATCGGCGGCCGGTTCTGGCCGAGCCGTTCGCGGAGCAGCAACAACAGCAGAACGAGCCCGCCGATCCACAGGCCGGCGGCCAGGAAGTGGAGCCACTGATACGCCTGCTGCAGGAGCGGGTCGGGTCCGCCGGCCGCGTGACCGCTGGAGGCCCGGATCGCCATCGCGACGGCCGCCGCCGCGCCCGACCCCCAGAGGGCGGCGCGCCACCGCTCACGCGCGGCGGCGAGCACGGCGAAGATCGCGGCGGCGAGCGTCGCGACGACCAGCCACAGGTAGGGCCGACCCGTGGCGGTCTGCACGAAGTCGTTCAGCGGGACGCCGACCGTGTGCTGCTCGGCGCCGAGCAACCCGATCGCCCCGCCGAAGGCGAGGAGGGCGGCGGCCAGCCCAACGATCCTGAGCGACCGTGGCGCGCCGCTGAAGAGGCCGAGTCCCACCACCGCGGCGCCGACCAACAGCATCAGTCCGGCGTACAGGGCGGTCTTCGCCGCGACCGAGAAGGGGGTGGGACCGGACGTGCTGAAGGTCGGAGCGACCCCCGGTGCGATCGTCCCTTCGACGGGCCCCACCCCGAACGCGAACAGTCCCGCCGTCTCGTGACCGTCTTGCGTCGACACCGTCTGCCAGCTGACGGTGTAGACCCCGTTCGGCAGGTGAGCCGGGAGCGACGCCGTCAGTGTGCGCGGCGGTTGCAAGGTCGGTGGACCCATCGGGAGTTTCGTCCCGCCGGAATCGAGCACGAGGATCGTCGACAACGCCGGATCCGGTGACTCGGTGAAGGTCAACCGGATCTCGCTCGGCGCCTTCGGCAGGGACGCGCCGTTGGCGGGGTCCGACGACGCCAGCAGCGCGTGCGCCGAGGCGACCCCCGCCCCAGCGGTCAGGACCACCGTCGCGAGCACCCCGACGATGAGGCCGTGCGCGAGCCGCTTCACGAACCTGCCGCCTTGATGAAGTCGACGGAGGCCGTGACCGGCGGCGCGAACGGCAGGTGATCGGCCGCGACGAACTCCGCGGTCAGGGTGTGCGGTCCCGCGGGCACGTTGCTCAGGTCGAGCACCTGCTCCGTTCCGAACGTCATGGACACGAGTGCGCCGTCCAGGAGGAGGTGCACGTGGCCGGTGTTCGGAGCGATCGAGGTCGTCGTCGCTTGGACGATCGTTCCACCTTGGAGGTCCAAGACGACGTTCATCTCCGACCCGCTCACACGCTCATGCCTTCGGGGTTGCACGAAGGCGATCGTCGCGGTGGACGGGGGCCGGGTCGTGCCGGTCGCCGTCTTCGGTCCGAGCAGCGCGCGGGGGATGAAGGCCGACGTGACCACGAGCACCCCGGCGAGTCCCAGCAGCCCGTAGGCGCCGGCCAGCGGGACGCGAGGGAAGCCGTTGCCGTGCAGCCTCGTCCATCCGATCCACCCCGTCCAGATCGCCCCGAACAGCATGACGATCGCGAGGGACTCGTCCGTTCCGCCTGCGTGCGCGATCATCCTGCGCTCACGAGGTGCGTCGGGCCTTCCTCGCCATCAGGACGGCCGTAACCCCCACGACGATCCCGATCAGGCCGACGATCACGCCGATGATCGCAACCGTCTTGGCCGAGTCTGCGGCGCTCTTCGCGGAGGCGGTCGTAGTGGTCGCTTCCGTCAGCCGCGTCGCGTCCTGCTGGATCCGGTCGGCGAGCTCCTGGGTCGTGGGCGTGTTCACGGGCGGGAACGCCGCCTCGGCGGGATCTTGGACCTCGTCGAAGGTCTTGGGGCCCGAGGTGAGTGATTCCTCGATCTTGGTCCCGTGCACCGTCCCGGTGAAGTGGAACGTGTACGGCCCCGGTTGCGACGGGATGAACCACGCGCGGTAGTCGCCCGGTGTGCCATCGCCTCCGACCTCGAAGTTCGCCTCGAGCGGGAGGTCCGTCGGCTGCCCCCCGAAGGACAGCTGGACCTTCAACGAGTCCCCCAGGTCGACGACCGGCTTGCCGTGCTCCGTGAGGATGATCTGCACGCTGTTGGGTTGCCCGACGTACGCCGGCTCGGTCCCGAATCCGATCTCCATGTGGATGGGTCCGGCCTGCCGTTGCGCGTGCGCGGAAGCGGCGGGTGCTCCGATGATCAGCACGAGGGTGGCGAGCGCGTACGCCATGGCGAGGACGCGGATGGAACGATGCATGATGGGGCTCCTTCGATCGGCGGCCGGGATCGCCCGTGATCGGGGCGAGGGCGGCTACCGAGGAGGTGCGCGCCCGCGGAGGACCAGCCGGTCGGTTAACGCCGGCACGCCGCCGGGAAGGGTGACCAGTACCGAGGAAGCCCGCGGGGTCGTCGGCGTCGGAGATCCCAGGATCTCGGCAGCAGCGTCGGCCGCGCGAAGGATCAGACTGATCGCCGCAGCGACCAACAGACCAACGGCCAGCTGGGCGACCGCGCCGACCGGCAGGACCTCCGTGAGGTCGTGAAGGGGAGCACTCGCCGCGACCCGCTCCGCGACCTCGATCGCGGCGAAGGTCAGGATCTGGAAGCACACGACCCGCGTAGCGAGGCCGCGGAACGCCATCTCGTGGTCGCCTCGTCCACGGGTGAGCCGCCCGAGGAACGCCGCGGCGAGTCCGATCACGGCGGTGGCGAGCGCCGCGTGGACCGCGACGGGCAGGTACCCATGTCCGGTGGAGGCGAG
>DATAEV010000249.1:0-4456 GCA_036257875.1 Actinomycetota bacterium
GGCGTCGTCGTCGAGGACGGCGGCGGCTTCCAGCGCGTCACGCAGCTCTTCGTCGTTCGGGTTCTGCTCGTCGTCCACGATGGATCCTCTACGTCTTCTGTGTCCAGGGAGCGGGCCGGGACCGGCCTCGGCGGGCGGCGGAAGAGCCTCGGAGCGCCCGTGGGGCGCGCTCCCGCCCAGCGCCGACCAGTATAGGTGGGCGGCGGAAGACCCGGCAAAGCGGTCGTCGGGACGCTGCCGGAACGCTCAGTCGAGCAGGTTGAAGATCAACTTCGCGAAGACCCAGTCGATCGCGAACACGAACGACGTGAGGACGGTGATCGTGACGAGGACGACGATCGTGTAGGTGATGAGCTCCTTGCGGGTCGGCCAGTCGACCTTCTTCAGCTCGAGACGGACCTCACGGAGGAACTGGCGAACGCCGGCGCGCTTTCGCTTCTCCTGCTGCGCCGCACGGCGGGTGGTGGCGGGCGGTGCGGCGCGGCGATCGACGCCGGACCCCTTCTGGAGTCGTTCGGCCTTCTCCTGCGCTCGCTTCATCTGTCGGTTCATGCTGCTCCCTTTGCAGGCGCGGAGGGACTCGAACCCCCAACCCCCGGTTTTGGAGACCGGTGCTCTGCCAGTTGAGCTACGCGCCTTCGGCGCCGGTCCCCCGAGGTCGGGGCCTCGGGCGCCTCAGTATAGCCCCGGCAGGTGGTCGCGGAACCCCCCGCGCCGCGCACGCATTTCCCCATGTCGGCTACGTGAGTCCGCACGATCTCGGCCCTATGCTTCGGCGGACGACGACCACGCGCGGCCCCAGACAAGCGAGGGCGTCCGATGAGTACGAGTGGATCTTCCCCCTCCGCCGAGGAGCCCGGGCTCTTCCGGCGCGGGTTCTTGCCCCGTCGCGAGCCGGTTCAGACCGAGCCCGTGATCAGCGAGCCCGAGGCTCGGTTGGCGGAGCTGTTGCAGCGCGCGGTCGACGAGCGGCTGGATGAGGGTATCCAGGCGATCGAGGAGCAGGCGACCGGGCTCATGCGAGAGGTTGCCGGCGAGGTTTGGCGGTCCTCCGCGAAGGACGTGCGTCCCGAACAGGAGCGCATCGTCTCGATCCTGTCTCGCGATCAGGCGATCCGCTCGTTGATCGCCTCCTCCGACGAGCGGTTCCAAGCGCTCGCCGTCCGCAGCGCGAGCCTCGAGGACCACCTCCAGGAGCTAGCGGACTCCGAGCGCAGGACGAGAGCGGCGATGGAAGCGACCGCCCACGCGATCCGGGAGATCGCCGACTCCCCCACGCTGCACGGCGTCGAGGCCGTGCGGACCCAGCTCGAGATGGTCGAGCGGCACATCGCCGATGCGTTCGCGCATTTCGACCAGCGCGACGAGGCGATCGCGACCGAGGTCCTGGGCCAGGTCCGGGACCACGGGGAGCTGATGACACGCGAGACCACCCGGATCGTCGAGGCGATGCAGGCGTACGTGCAAGGCGGCACGGAGACGGTCGGGCGGCTCGCACAGCGCATCGAGGAGCACGCGAAGCTGTTCGTGCTCCAGGACCACAACATCGTGGAGCACGTGCGCGAGGTCGTCGAGGAGCAGGCGTCGGAGCTGACCGAGCAGGTCGCGATGGTTCGCGAGAAAGTGGGCCTCCACGGCCGCGAGCAAGAGCAACTCCGAGCCTCCCTCGAACGGGCGATCGATGCCCGGATGCGCGGGCTCGCCGAGCTGATCCGCTCGGATTCGACCGCTCTGCGCGGCTTGATCGAGGATCGCGCCGGCGCGATGGTGGCGACCGGTGACGGGGTGCTCGACGCGGGACCGCTGGTCCGGGTCGTGGACGATCGCATGGCCGCCCTCGAGCACATCGTCGAGGAGCGGATGGCCTCATTGGAGCGAACGATGGGCGAGCAGGTGCTCGCGCTCTCGAGCGCCACGAGCGCGAGCGTCGAGCGCAACGTCGAGCGGATGGCGGTCGCGGCCGGCTCGGTCGACGGCATCGACGAGCTCATCGCGGAGAGCCAGCAGTCCTTCGAAGATCGGATGATGAACCACATCGATGAGCGCGCCGGGGCGATCGCGAGGCTGATCCGCTCCGATTCCCAGGCCCTCGCGGACCGGATGGCCACCTTGGCGCCCGCCGGGGGCACGGCTGAACCGGCCGTCGACGGAGAGCTGGTGCGCCAGCTGATCCGTTCGATCAAAGAGCTCGAGGCCGGGATGGCCTCGGACACGGCGGGAACGGTCGATCGACGGTTCCAGACCCTTTCGGATCAACTGCACAAGGAGACGCAGCTGCAGGCGGAGGCGATGCTCAAGATCGCCGAGGTCCTGGGCGAGAAGATCGACCGGTTGTCGATCCGGGTCGACGAAGGGGTGGGGAACGATATCCAGATCGTGGTCGACCGGATGTCGGACGCGATCAGAGCGATGTCCACGGTGCGGCGGGAGAGCGCGTAGCGCTCAGGCGAGCCGGACGCGCGCCTCGCCCTTCTTCACGGGCCATTCCGTACGGCCGTTCCGCTCGACCGCGACCCAGGTCTCGAGCACGGCGATCGCGGGTCGGTCCTCGATGCTCCGCACACGCCCGCCCGCGACGATCGTCTCGCCGATGAACACCGGCGCCCGGAACTGGGCGGAGGTGGCGAGCACGGCATCGGCCTCACCCGCCCATGCCACGATCGCCGCAGCCATGTGGCCCATGGTGAACATCCCGTGGGCGATGACCCCTGGGAACCCAGCGGAACGGGCGAACGCGTCGTCCTGATGGAGCGGGTTCTGGTCGCCGCTCACGTCGGCGTACGCCTTGACGTCTTCGCGCGTCACGACCCGGGCGAGCTCGGGAAGCTCCTGGCCGACCGAGACCGTCGCCCTGCCCCTCACGCCCCGACCGCCCGCTCGATCATCTGGGAACGCGCCGTGCAGACGATCACGCCATCGGCGTCCTCGAGATCCATCGCGATCGTCACGAACCCGTTCCCGCCTCTGATCCGGATCGCCTCGATGCGTGCGCGGACGGCGAGCTCCTCGCCCTCGTGGAGCGCGCGCCGGAACGCGTAGGTCTGCGAGCCGTGCACGACCCGCGAGAAGTCGAGATCGAGGTGCCGGTCGGCGACGATCTGCGGGAACGCGGCGAACTCCGCCGCGGTCACGAAGGTCGGCGGAACCCCCTCGCTGATCCCGAACAGCGATCGGAAGGCGGCGACACGCGACGGCTCGACGACGAACGAGACTGCAGGGTAAGTCGTTCCTTCGGCGGCGGGATTCATCGTCGTCGGGGTTCCTTCACCTGCTGTCCCCCTGCTGGGGGACGACAGAAATGGGTCCTGAGCCTACACGGAAGGCCGCACACCCCGGCCTACCATCCGCAGATGGCCCGCACCAGACCGGACGGCGACGCGCTCGCGTTGCACGATCCCATCACCGTCATCATCGCCGACGATCACCGCTCGTTCGGGGAGGCGCTGCAGATCGCGCTCGACAAGGAACGAGACCTCAGCGTCGTCGGGGTCGTGGACCGAGGCGATGACGCCGTGCGGGTGACGATCCATGACCAACCCGATGTGGTGCTGATGGATCTTCGGATGCCCGACCTCGACGGGCTCGAGGCGACCCGCCGGCTCCGGGAGGAAGGCTCGCACAGCGCCGTCATCATCCTCACCGGGGAGGCCGACGACGTCTCCCTCGCCCGTGCGATCCAGGTCGGGGCGAGGGGGTTCCTTCACAAGACCGCGCCCATGATCGACGTCGTCGAAGCCGTCCGGCGCGCCTCCCGCGGCGAGCCGCTGCACCGGCCGGCCGAGGTGAACGAGGCGATCAAGACCATGCGAGCTCGCTCGAAGCACGACGTCGAGCTCGAGCGGCGGATCGAGCGCTTGACGCCTCGAGAGATCGAGATCCTCCAGGCGATGGCCGAGGGCCTCGCGCCCGAGCAGATCGTGGAACGGCTCGGCATGAGCCGACACACCTTGCGGACGCACACGCAGAACATCCTGACGAAGCTCGGCGTCCACTCGAAGACGGATGCCGTCGTGGCAGCGATCCGGTTCGGCAAGGCCACCCCTCCCGGTCTTGCCGTGACGGGTCGTGACACGCTCGAGGCCGCCCGTCCGGGCGGCCTCGAGCGTGTCGTCTAACGGTCCCTGCGTTATCGGGTTTCGCGGTGCAGCGTATGCCTGCGGTCCCACCGGCAGTACTTCATCAGCTCGAGACGGTCGCGGTCGTTCACCCGGTTCTTCACGGTGTTGTAGTTGCGCCGCTTGCACTCGTTGCACGCGAGCGTGATCTTCGGACGGTTGCCTTCCTTCTTCGCCATCGCGCTTCGCCCTGTCCCCCGCCCTACTTCACGATCGTGGTCACGCGACCGGCGCCCACGGTGCGCCCACCCTCGCGGATCGCGAAGCGCAGGCCCTCTTCCATCGCGATCGGGGCGATCAGCTCGACCGTCATCTCGACGTTGTCCCCCGGCATCACCATC
>DATAEV010000250.1:0-4227 GCA_036257875.1 Actinomycetota bacterium
GGGACCGTACAACGCACGCTGGCGGTCAGCGCGCGTGGACAGGGCGCCTCAGTAGGTGTAGATCGCGGCGACGTTGGCGCCGCGCTGGGTGACGCGATCGATCCGCGCCCACGGGAAGAGGATGCGGACCTGGTCGTCCGCCTCCCGCTGCAGCACCTCGACGCCGTGGGGCGTCATCTTCACGTCGGCGGTCTCATCGAAGTTGACGGTCTTGCCGTCGATGAACGTGATCTCGCTGTGCATCTGCCCTCCCAACCGGAGCCCTCAGCGTAGCCCCTCCGGGGTGCGGATGGCCTCGGCCGATGGTCGGTACCCTGCCCGGATGCGCTTCGCCCCGCAGGACGTCGCGTTCGTCGCCGACCCGTATCCCGCGTACGAGGAGCTCCGGACCTCGGCGCCCGTCACCTACGACCCGGCGACCGATCATTGGCTTGTGACCCGACATCGCGACGTCGACGCGCTCCTTCGTGATCGCCGGTTCGGCCGCACGTACCTCCACGCGGCATCGCACGAGGAGATGGGCCGCGATGCCCCGCCGCCTCATCTCGCGCCGTTCTGGCGGCTGATCAACGCCGGGATCCTGGACATGGAGGGCACCGACCACCGGCGGGTCCGCCGCCTGGTCTCGAACGCGTTCACCCCGGCCTTCGTCGATGGTCTCCGGCCGCGGGTCGAGCGGATCGTGGACGATCTCGCCGGCGCCGTCGACGGCGCCGGCGAGATCGACCTGCTCCCGACGATCGCCGAGCCGCTGCCGGTCGCCGTGATCGCGGAGATGCTGGGCGTCCCCGATGGGGACCGACACCTGCTGCGCCCGTGGTCCGCGGACATCTGCCGGATGTACGAGCTCAACCCCTCGGCGGAGGCGGAGGCCGCCGCGGTGCGCGCGAGCCTCGAGTTCTCGGACTACCTGCGCGCGCTCGCACGCGAGCGCGCGCGACACCCGGGCGACGATCTGATCTCCGAGCTGATCCAGGTCGTGGACGAGGGTGAACGGATCACGGAGGACGAGCTCGTCGGGACGTGCGTGCTGCTGCTCAACGCCGGGCACGAGGCCACCGTGAACGCCACGCTCCTCGGCTGGTGGACGCTCTTCCGCCATCCCGACCAGCTGCAGCAGCTCCGTGCCGAACACGCCCTCATCCCCACCGCGGTCGAGGAACTCCTGCGGTTCGACACCCCGCTGCAGCTGTTCGAGCGATGGGTCCTCGAGCCGTTCGATCTCCACGGCACACCGATCCCGCGCGGCGCCGAGCTCGGACTCGTCTTCGGATCGGCCAACCGCGACCCGGAGATCTTCGACCAGCCCGATCGCGTGGACCTCGGCCGGACGCCCAACCCGCACCTGAGCTTCGGAGCCGGGATCCACTTCTGTCTGGGCGCGCCGCTCGGCCGGCTCGAGCTCCAGACGTCGTTCCGAACGCTCCTCGAACGCTTCCCCCGGATGGAGCCGGTCGAGGAGCCGCGATGGAAGCCGAGCTACATCGTCCGCGGTCTCGCCGGGCTCCGCGTCCGGCTCGGCTAAGGTGCGCGAAATGAGCGAGGATCGGCACGACGAGACCTACCGGCGCGGGCGCGAACGGTTCCTCGAGATCCACGACGAGAAGGCGCTGCGGACGGTGGAGGGCCTCGGCGATCTGGGCCGGCACATCGTCGAGTTCGTGTACGGCGAGATGTACACGAAGCCCGCGCTCACGGACCGGGATCGCGAGCTCGGGGCCGTCGTCGCGCTGACCTCGCTCGGACGCTCGTCGCAGCTCCCGCAGCATCTCCGCGCTTCCCTGAAGGCGGGACTCACCCCCGAGCAGCTCCGCGAGGCGATCATGCTGACGGCGACGATCGCGGGGTTCCCACCGGCGATGAACGCGATGGCGACGCTCAAGAGCGTCCTGGCCGACCGGGACCACGCCGGCGCTCGCGACGACGAACAGCGGGACCGAGCTTGACGAGAACCGCCCGCGGTCGTCCTATGCTGCGCACATGATCCGGCTCCGAGATCAGCGCGGCGGCGCGCTGACGAAGTTCCTCGCCACGCTGTTGGTGCTCGCCCTGCTCGCGAGTGCGGCGCTGTTCGTCTACACCCGGTCGCAGGACCCGCTGGCGCTCGGCGTGGACGCCGCCGTCGGCTACAACACCGTGCTAGCCGATCACGGGACGACGACGGACCCCGTGGTGAAGCTCGAGCCCAACGGGCAGATCTACGTGGCGACGACGGTCCGCAACGACGGGACCCTTCCCGTGACGATCACCGGACTCGGAACGCCGCCGGACGAGGAGCAGACGCCGTACATCCCGGTCGAGCTCCACCTCGGCGACGGCAAGACGGCGGACCCCGCGAGCACGTCCGGGTTCGAGCCGCAGAAGCTGGACCCCGGGACTGGGATCGGCATCCTCGTGGTGTTCGCCGCGAATGCGAAGCTCATCTGCAGCGTTTTCACCGACACGTCGGAAGGGAGCGGCACGGAGATCCGATCGTTCACGCTCAAGTACACGACCTACGGCATCCCCGACTCGCAGACGCTCGACGTCGGTCACACGCTCGTGGCCGTCGCACGACCGACGCGGACCGAGTGCGAACAAGCGCTCGGAGGGTGACGGGACCGCGACCTCCATCCGGGCTTCGGAGTTGCGCGACTATGCTGCCTGCATGCCCCTCTACCGGCTCGAAGAGCCTTCGCCGGCGCTCACGGCACCCGTCGTCGTCGCAGCCTTCGACGGCTGGATCGACGCCGCGGGGGCGGCCAGCAGCGCCGCGGATCAACTCGCCGACGGTGCCGGCCTGCTCGCCACGTTCGAAGACGACGTGCTGTTCGACTATCGCTCACGGCGTCCGACGCTCGACGTGGTCGACGGCACGTTGACCCGTCTCGTCTGGCCGACGCTTGAGCTGCATCGTCGCGAGGCGTCGGGCCGCGACCTCCTCGTCCTGCACGGCGCGGAGCCCGACTTCCGCTGGAAGGAGCTCGCGAACGACATCCTCGAGCTCTGCCTCCGGCTCGGCGTGGTCGAATGGATCAGCCTCGGCGCGATCCCGGCCGCCGTCCCGCACACGCGTCCCGTTCCCGTGATGGCGACGGCGTCAGCGGAGGGCACGCTCCACGAAGCCGAGACGAAGGGACCTCCGGGGCTGCTGCGTGTCCCGAGCGCCGGGCTCTCCGCGATGGAGGTCGTGGTGAGCGGCAGCGGCATCCCCGCCGTCGGGTTCTACGCCCAGGTCCCGCACTACGTGGGCGGTCCGTACGCGGCCGCGACGCTTGCCCTGCTCCAACACCTCTCCCGGCACCTGCGCATCGAGCTCTCGCTCGATGCGTTGAACGAGGACGCGATGACCCAACGTGAGCGGTTGGATGCCGCCGTCGCGGGGGACGACGACGTCCGCGCGATCCTGCTGCAGCTGGAGAGCGCCAGCGAAGAAGAGATCCCCTCGGGGGACGACCTCGCTGCGGAGATCGAGCGCTACCTGCGGAACGAGGGCCCCGGGACGATCCCGCCGTGACCGGCTTCAGGCGTCGGGACGCTCGGGCGTGTCCCCATCGAGCGTGGCATCCGCGGGGATCCGCTCGTACTCGCGGACGTGATGCCACGGGATCCCGACGCGACGCACCCTGACGGTTCCGCTGCCGGAGGCGTCCTCGAGCAACATCGTCACCGCGAACGCGCTCGCCTCGAACCCGTCCGCGGACACGACATGCTCCTCGGGGACACCGTTCGCGTCGTCCACGACGAGTCGCACGCTCGCCGACACGCGATGCTCCTCGCCGAACTCCTTCGGCGGGAGGTCCCACTCGTAGCGACGGACGCGATGCCACGGGATGAACCGGCGGCCGATCGCGACGCCGCGTTCCGCGGCCTCGAAGTCGGCGGCCGGCGTCTGGATCGACGAGCTCCCACCTCCCAGCTCGTCGACGAGCACGGTCACGAGGCCGCTCGCGATCCCCGTATCGAAGGTGCGTACCGGGTCCATCGGACCACCCCCCTGCCGTGGGGAGCGTACGTCGGTCGATCCCTCGGTGCGACCTGCGTTCGGCTCGAAACGGTCGGCCCTTCGGCCCTGCTAAGGTGCGAACGCAGACGCGTCGCGGAGGCGAAGTCCGGTCGGAAACCGGCGCTGTCCCGCAACTGTGAGCCCGGGAACGGGCGAGCCAGGCCGCCCTCGGCGACGCACCGGCTGAACGAACCCTCGCGGCAAAGGGGGACCGGCCACCGGGCGTGCCGCCCGGAGACGAC
>DATAEV010000254.1:0-2167 GCA_036257875.1 Actinomycetota bacterium
AGCGTCGTATGCCACAGCGCGATCTTGAGCCCGGTCCGGTACGAGCAGAGCAACGTGACCGCGACCACGTGGACGTACACGAGGAACAGCAGAGGGCTCACGGCCCCGCCGGTGAACGCGATCACCGCACCCAGGTAGATCCCATCGAGCATCAAGGCGCCTTGCATCAGGGGAAGAGCGAGCCGCCGGTCTCGACGCAACACGAACGATCCGACCGCCACTGCGAGATATGCGATCGTCGCCGCGACGATGCGACCGACCGATACGACGGCGACCTCCGGGGCGAGCGCCATCAGGGCGAGGACGATCGAACCGAGGCTCCAGCGCAGCACCGAGAGGTACACGTGGCGCTCTTCGAGGGAGAGCAGCTCCGAGGGTTCGGGTCTCGCCCGCCCAGACGACGAGCGGGACGCGATCACGAGAACTCCATCATCTCGGTCTGCACGGGCGCGAGCGTGAGCTTCGGGTCCCGCCGGTCGAGGCGGTCCTGGACCGTCACGAACCCGACCGCGACCGCGAGCAAAGCGAGGACGACGCCGAGGCTGCGCGTGACCACGTGCGCAGCAGCGCCAACGAACCCGTCGGCGAGGACGGGGTTCTTCACCACGGTGACCGGGACCGACGAGGTGTCGGGCGTCGAGCCCGTGGGGTGCGGGCCGGCCGGCCGTCCGCCGACCGATCCCGGCTGCTGCGGTCCGCGGACGACGTGCGGCCCCGTCCCGCCCGGCCGACCGGCCGCGCCGTGGCCGCCGGGCTGATCGCCGCCGGTGCCGCCACCGCCGGTGCCACCGCCGCCACCTCCACCACCGCCACCGGGCGGGTTCACGGTTCCGTGCAGGATGTGATCGACCGTCCCCTGGGGGTCGTCGACCACGGGCTTGACGGTGCCGGTGACGGTGTCGACCGTGTCCGTGACCTGATCCTGTCCGGATCCCGCCGTCCCCGTCACGACGCACGTCGCGTCGAGCGGGTCACACACGTCGTCCGCGAAGGCGGGGGCCGCGAGCGCCAGCGAGAGGGCCGCCAGCGGAACCACCACCAGCGCCCGCATCGATCGGGTCATGTCTCCACTCTCCTCGGGGAGAGGTGCGCGACGAGGAAACCTCAATCTCTCGTTCCTTCGGTATCCGACCGGCCCGGCTTGACCCTCTTCGGCATCCAGTTCGGTTTTCCACCCAGCCCAGCCAGGGTGAGCGGCTCGCTCACGATGGGCCCCTGGATCATCTCGACGCCGAGCGCGCGGAGCTCCTCGAGCTGATCCTCCGACGCGACGTCGGCGGCGATCACCCGCGCCCCAACCCCGGCGGCGCACGCCGTCGCGGAGGCGACGATCGCGTGGGTCGAGAAGTTGTCGTGGACCGAACGAGTGAGCGTGTGGTCGAGCCGAGCGAACTCCGGAGAGAGGGACAGGAGCTGGCGAAGGCTCTGGAGCCCCGGTCCGATGTCGCGTGCCGAGACTCGGACGCCTCGTTCGCGGAGCGACACCAGCGCCTCGCCGAGGCTCGCTTCGGCCGGGGTCGGGTCGTCCGCGAGAACGAGTGGGCTGAACCCGAGCACGATGCGATCGGCGATCGAACGGCTGATCGCCCGGCGGAACCTGGCCGTGCGGACCGTCGTGGGGGTCACCTCGAACTCGACGAACAGCTCGGGCGGGATCTCCTTGAGCGCGCGGGTCGCCAATCGGAAGGCCGCGAGCTCGAAGTCGAGGAGCAGGTCGAGCGCCTCGGCGTCCGCGAGTCAGGAGTCGTAGGAGCGATCGAGGAGCGTGGCAACCCGGGGTCGGAGATCGAAGCACGTCCCGCCCGACGCATCGGCATCGAGGATCGTCAGGTCGGTATCCGGCACGACCTCGATCGTCACGTGGGTCGCGGCGTCGGGGCCGTTGTTCACGATCTTCAGGGCGAACGTGACGTCGTGACCTACCTTCAAGCCGGCGGAAGACGCCGATCCGACGATCGAGAGGTCCGCGTTGCCGCCCGGCGCCGCCCGAATCGAGGCCCGAACGGAGGTGAACGCGACGAGGAAGAGGAGAACGACCGCGAGCTTCGCGCAAGCGATGGCGAGAGGTCGGAAGCGCGGCATGGCCGATCCACCTTTCCCTGGTCGTCTCTCCCGCCGAACTTCGGCACCATGAACGTTCTCGGGCCGGGACCTTCTCGAGGTGATG
>DATAEV010000255.1:0-4499 GCA_036257875.1 Actinomycetota bacterium
CGGTCCTCCGTCGTGCTCTTCGAAGGAGCGGTCGCCGCCGGCGCCGATCCGGCGCCGGCGGCGACCTGGATCACGCAGGACGTCGCGGCGCTCCGCAACGCGGCCGCAGCGGACGGCGCCCTCACGGCGGGGCACGTCGCCGATATCGTCCGCTTCGTTGCCGACGGCACCATCTCTGGGGCCGGCGCGAAGGTCGCGCTCGAGGACGCGTTCGCGTCCGGCGCCGAGATCCCGGAGGTCGTCGACCGGCTGCAGCTCGTGCAGGTCTCCGATGCGGGCGCGCTGGGAGCCCTCGCGGACGAAGTGATCCACGAGCACCCCGACGTCGTCGAGAAGTTCCGAGGTGGGAAGGACGGCGTGATCGGCTTCCTCGTGGGACAGCTGATGCAGAAGGCCGGAGGAGCCGCCAACCCGAAGGTGGCGCAGGAGCTCCTGCGGGAGCGACTGCAGGGATAAGCCCAGGTGGGGACCACCCCTCGGAAGCCGCGGCACCTCCCGCTGTGGCAGCTCGCACTCCTCGGCGTGGTGCGCGCCGTCCAGGGTGTCATCGTGTTCCCGCTGCAGCGGATGTGGCGGTCGCCCGATCCGATCGATGCCTACGGCCTCAACCATCTGACGAGCGTCGCGGGCGACGCCTTGCTCGCGATCTCGCTCGCGGACTCGATCTTCTTCCACGTCCCGGTCGCGGAGTCACGTCTGCGCGTCGCATTGTTCCTCGGCCTCACGATGCTGCCGCTCGCCCTGGCGGGCCCGTTGATCGTTCCGATCCTCGACCGCGCCGGTCCGCGTCGCTCGGTGACGTTCGCCGCCGCCGCCGGCCGATGTCTGCTGGCCCTGTTCCTCGCCCCGCAGCTCGATTCGAACCTGCTCTTCCCGATCGTCCTGCTGATGCTGGTCCTGTCGAAGATCCACGGGCTCGTGAAGAACGGGCTCACGATGGCGTACGCCTCGAGGCAGGAGGGGCTGATGCGCGCGAACGCACGGCTCGGCAGGATCGCGGTCGCGGGCGCGATCGGGGCGGCGCCGGTCGGCTTCCTGACGTTGAAAGCCTTCGGCGGCGCCGGTCCGATCTACACGGCCGCCCTCGTGTACGGAACCTCGGCGCTCTGCACGCTCCGCCTGCCACATCCGGGGAGGCTCGCGGAGCCGCACTCCCAACGCAAGGTGGCGACACGCGGCCGGATCCCGCAGCTCGCGCTGCCGGCGATGGGAGCGATCGGGATCCGCGCGGCCGGGGGCTTCCTGCTGTTCCTGATGGCGTTCGCGCTCCGCGACGCCGAGGTCGCCCCCTGGGTCTTCGCGGTCGTCGCCGGCGCGGGCATCACGGGAACCTTCCTGGCGGACATCGTCGCGCCGACCCTTCGAACGCACACCCGCGAGGAGGCGGTGGTGATCGCCAGCGTGTGCTCGGCGGGGATCGGTGCGCTCGTCGCGGCAGAGCTCTTCCGCGTCCCCCTGCTCGCGATCTACGCACTCACGGCGGGGGCCGCTTCGGAGTTCGCGCGTCTCGCGTTCGCGAGCCTGATGCAACGGTACGCGCCCGAGGGGGCCCTGGGCCGGGTGTTCGTCCGCTACGAGGTGCTCTTCCAAGGCGCCTGGGTCGCGGGCGCATTCGTTCCGGTCCTGCTTCCGATCTCCTTCCGCCAAGGGATGGTCGTGTTGACGCTCTTCTACGGGGCGCTCGCGGGAACCTACGTCTGGCGCGTCCGGACGCGTCGGCGGGTGCTGCGCCCGGGCGCCGACGGAGCGGACGGGCCAGACCCCGAGGCAGGACCGCCTTCGGCCGCGCCCGCGTAGGCTTCGAAGACCAGGAGCAGGAGGGAACGATGGCGGAGTTCATCACTGTCGCCGCGACCGGCGACGTCGAGGAGGGAGCGGCGAAGGCGTTCGAGGTGAAAGGCGCCGAGGTCGCGGTGGCCCGGTCGGGCTCGGCGCTGTACGCGTTCAGCGACATCTGCACGCACCGTCACTGCAACCTGTCGATGGGCGGCGAGATCGAGGGAACGACGATCCAGTGCGAATGCCACGGAAGTATGTTCTCCATGGAGACCGGCGAGGTCATCGAGGGCCCGGCGACGGAGCCGATCCAGACCTACGGGGTTCGCGAGCAGGACGGTCAGATCCAGATCGAGGCCTGAGGCCTCGGTGGTCGACCGGACCTTCATCATCGTCGGCGCGTCGCTCGCCGGCGTCACCGCGGCGGCCGCGCTCCGTGGATCGGGGTTCGACGGCCGGCTGATCATGCTCGGCGACGAACCGCACGCGCCCTACGAGCGGCCCGGGTTGTCCAAGGCGTACCTCCGTGGCGAGGAACCGGCGGAGGAACTGTTCGTGCGACCGGACGGATGGTGGGACGAGCAGGGGATCGAGCTCCGGCTCGGGACCACGGCGCGGCGGGTCGATCCACGGGATGGCATCGTCACCCTCGCCGACGGCGAGAACCTGGCGTTCGATGCGGCGCTCATCGCGACCGGGGTGCGGAACCGGGGCCTCGACGTGCCCGGCGCCGATCTCGACGGGGTGCTGCAGCTGCGGAGGATCCCGGACGCCGACGCGATCCGCGAACGAGCTCGCGGTGCGAGCAGGGCCGTGGTCGTCGGGATGGGCTTCATCGGCGCCGAGGTGGCGGCCTCGCTCCGCCAGCTCGGCGTCGAGGTGACGATCGTCGAGATCTTCGAGACCGCGCTCTTCCGGGTGCTCGGGCCGCGGATCGGGCCCGTGGTGGAGCGGATCCACCGCGATCAGGGGGTGGAGATGCTCTTCGAGGACAACGTCGAGCGGCTCGAGGGCTCGGGTCGCGTGGAACGCGTGACCACGCAGCGGGGTCGTTCGATCGATTGCGACCTCGTCGTGGTGGGGGTCGGCACCGAACCGAACGTCGAGGTGATGGCCGGGGAGGCGCTCCACGATCTCGGCGGCATACGCGTGAACGCGGGGCTTCGGACGGCGTTCCCGAACGTGTTCGCGGCGGGCGATGTCGCGACCCACGACCACCCGGTCTTCGGCACGGTCCGCGTTGAGCATTTCGACAACGCGATCAAGATGGGCGAGCACGCGGCCGGCGCGATGCTCGGCTCCGGCGCGCTGTTCGACGACCCGCACTGGTTCTGGTCGGATCAGTACGACTCCGAGATCCAGATGGGGGGCGTCCGGCTCACGGACGACATGGTGCTCCGAGGATCGCTCGAAGAGCGGCGGTTCTGCGCGTTCTTCCTGGACCCGACCGGGGTCCTACGAGCGAGCGCGAGCATCGATTGGCCTCGCGACGTGCGCAGGTCACTCCGCCTGATCCGTGGGGAGGTGGCGCCGGATCGGGCGGCGCTCAGCGACCCGGCGATCGATCTGCGAACGCTCGATCCGGCGCGCGCCTGACCGCTTGCTCAGTCGGTCGTGAGCTTCGCGGCCACCTCGTCGGGTGTTCCCTCCGCCTCGATCATCCCGTCCCGGAACAGGAGCACGCGGTTCGCGTAGTGGAGCGCCTCGGGGTTGTGCGTCGCCGCGAGGACGGCACCGTCGCGGACCACGACCTCCCAGAGCGCGGACAGGATCAGATCGGCGTTCTCGCTGTCGACCTCGGCGATCGGCTCGTCGGCGAGGATCACTTCTGGCTCGGCGACGAGCGCCCGGGCAACCGCGACGCGCTGCTGCTGGCCGCCCGAGAGCTCGAAGGTCCGGTGATCCAACCGATGGCCGAGCTCGAGGCGCTCGAGCCACGCCGTCGCTCGCGCCCTCGCTTCATCCAGGCCGGTGCCGCGGATCCGGAGCGGGAGCTCGACGTTCTCGACCGCGGTGAGTGACGGCAGGAGACCGTAGGACTGGAAGATGACGCTCATCCCGGTCCGACGGACCGTGAGCAGCTCGTCGCGCGTGAGGCGATCGAAGGGCGTCTCTCGCCACTGGATCTCGCCCTCGTCGGGCCGGTCGAAGCCCGCCAGCATCCCCAGGAACGAGGTCTTCCCCGACCCGCTCGGACCCATCAGGAGCGTGAAGTCGCGGGACCGGAGCTCGAGCGAGGCGTTGCGAACGGCGGCGACCTCGACGTTCCCGGGGTAGGTGCGGGAGACGCCGAGCGCTTGCACGAGCGGTCGCGGATCAGCCACGTCCACGCTCCGTCCGCCGGCGGATGACGACCTCGTCCCCCGCGACGTCGGCCTCGAGCTCCGCGTCGGCGAAGCCCATCGCTACCTCCTGCGGGAGTTGGACCTCACCGTCGGCCCCGAGGGGCGGGAGCGGGATCCCCGGATGACGGAGCCTGCCGTCGTGGAGGTGGACCACGCGGTCGGCCCGCCGGGCCGCGAGCAGGTCGTGCGTCGCCATCACGACCGTGGCACCGAGCTCCTGGCTGATGGTCCGGAACACGTCGAGGACGAGCGCCGCCGCCTCTCCGTCCAGCTCCGCGGTCGGTTCATCGGCGAGGAGCAAGGCCGGATCGTTCGCGATCGCGACCGCGATCGCCGTGCGCTGCTGTTCGCCTCCCGAGAGCGCGGCCGGGAGGTGGT
>DATAEV010000263.1:0-3499 GCA_036257875.1 Actinomycetota bacterium
CGTGGAGGCTGCTCGGTGATCGTCGGGATCCCGAAAGAGGTCAAGAACCACGAGTACCGCGTGGCCGCGACGCCCGAGGGCGTCCGGGAGCTCGTCCACGCGGGCCACCGGGTGGTCGTCGAAACGACCGCCGGGGACGGCTCGGCGATCACGGACGACCATTACGTGGCCGCGGGCGCCCAGATCGCGGTGGACGCGGACGCCGTGTTCGCCGAGGCCCAGCTGATCGTCAAGGTCAAGGAGCCACAACCGGAGGAGTACGAACGCTTCCGCGCGGATCACGTGCTCTTCACCTACCTCCACCTCGCCGCCGACGAGAAGCTGACCCGGTTCCTCGTGGATCGGGGGGTCCGCGCCGTGGCGTACGAGACGGTCCAGACCGCGGACGGCCGGCTGCCGCTGCTGGCGCCGATGTCGGAGATCGCCGGCAGGATGGCGCCCCAGGAGGGAGCGAAGTACCTCGAGCGGCCGAGCGGCGGCCGGGGCGTCCTGATGGGCGGCGCCTCCGGCGTGATGCCCGCCAAGGTGGTCGTCCTGGGCGGGGGGATGGCCGGCGGGAACGCCGCGCAGATCGCCGCCGGGATGGAAGCCGAGGTCGTCGTGATGGACAAGGACGTCGACCGGCTGCGCGAGATCGACCGCATCTGGCACGGGCGGATCCAGACCCTGACGTCCTCGCGGCTCGCGATCGAGCGGCTGGTGACAGACGCCGACCTCGTGATCGGGGCGGTGCTCGTTCCCGGCGCCCGCGCCCCGCATCTGGTCAGCGCGGAGCTCGTGAAGCAGATGCGCCCGGGGTCGGTGCTCGTCGACATCTCGATCGATCAGGGTGGCGCCTTCGAGACGTCCCACGTCACGACGCACGCCGACCCGATCTACCTCGTGGACGACGTGGTTCATTACGCGGTGGGGAACATGCCGGGGGCGGTGCCGCGCACGTCGACGTACGCGCTCACGAACGTGACGCTGCCCTACGTCTTGGAGATCGCGAGCTCGGGCATCGAGGCGGCCGGCCATGGCGACCCGGCCCTCGGCCGGGGCGTCAACACGTGGGACGGCCGCGTGACGAACGAGGGGGTCGCCGAGGCGCACCGCCTGGCGTACGCTCCGCTGCCGTCGACGACAGGAGGAGTGAGAGATGGATCGTGAGGGGTTGCTCGGACGCGAGGACGAGGCGTGGGCCGCCTTCTCGAAAGCCTTCACCGACGTGCCCGAGGACCGTCGGGACGTTGAAGGGGTCGTCCCGGGATGGTCGGTCAAGGATCTCGTGTGGCACTGCGGGTACTGGGCCGACTACGTCGGTGACTTGTTGGAGCGGATGTCGGCCGGACAACCCGAGCCGCCCGACCAGGACTGGGACGCGCTCAACCGGATGGTGGCCGACGACGGGAAGGCCAAGACGTGGGACGAGGTCGTGGTCGCGGCCGAGCTCGGGCGGGATCGCGCCAGGCAGGCGTTGATCGCGATGCCCGCGGTCACCGACGCGGTCGCCTCCGAGTTCACCGACGAGACGTTCGACCATTACGACGAACACACGGCGGAGATCGTGGCGTTCGGCTCGGCCGGACGGGGCTAGACCGGCTCGACGGGGTCGCCGACCCGGACGTCACCCGTCACTTCAACCTCGCCGTACATCCCGAACAGGAGCTTCCCTCGCTTGCGGTAGGTCGCGAGGATGTCGAGCGTCGGGAAGTCCTTCTTCGCCGTGTCGGGGTTCAGCGTCGTGACGACGCAGCGCGGCATCGGGTCGCCGACCTTGACGACCGCATCGCCGAACCGGATCCGGCGTCCCGCCCACGTGTCCTCCTCGAACGGGTCCGCATCGGTGATCTCGATCAGCATCCGGAAGCGGCGGGAGTCGAGTTCGTCGACCCCGCCACGGTGGCCGAGGTCGTCGACGGAAGCGCGCGAGATGATCGAGACCCGGTCGATCCCACCGGCGCACTCGGGCTCGTCGACCCGAAGCAGCTCCAGCGTTCCGTCGCCGGTGACCGTTCGTACGGCCTCCGTGAAGAGCGGGTCCACCCGGCGGCCGGGCACCTCGCGGTCGTACAGCTTGACGGTGCGGGGGTCGCCGAACGACGCCGACCCACCGGAAGCGGTCGTGCCGTCCGGGAACCGCAAGGTCAGGTGCTCCTCGTCTACGTCGTAGGTCGACCGGATGTTCATCAACGGGGCCTTCGTCTCGCCCGAGAGGCGCTCGCCGTTGGCGCGGACGAAGAGGAACCGGCGATCGCCGACAGCGCCTTCCGGCCGGAGGTCGATCGCGTCCGGGTGGAACAACGCGGTCGACTTGACCGGGGTGAGGTTGAAGCGCTCGACGGTCGGCATGGGGACATCGTACGGGCTCCCGCCGGGGCGGCGGTTACCATCCGGGGGAGCCGTGGACCGTATCCTGAGGCGTCCCGTCCGAGGAGACCCGCATGCAGACCGAGCAGGAACCGATCCGGTACGACGAGCGTGCATGGAAGCCGCGACCGACGTTGTCCGGGGCCGACTACACCAGCCGCGAGATCTTCGACGAGGAGCGCGAACGGATCTGGTGGGGCGACTGGGTGTGCATCGGACGGACGGAGGAGCTTCCGGAGCCGGGCGACTACATCGTTCGCGACCTCGCCGGCGAGTCGGTCTTCATCACCCACAACGAGGAGGGGCAGCTGCACGGGTTCTACAACGTGTGCAGCCACCGCGGGACCAAGTTCCTGGATGACGAGCCGGCGGCCGGCCACATCCGCAAGGCCTTCGTCTGCCCGTACCACGCGTGGGCCTACGACCTGAACGGACGGCTGGTGGGGACGCCCAACGTGAAGGAAGGCGAGCTCTTCGACCGAGGCGACTACCCCCTGCACGGGTTCGCGGTCGAGAGTTACGCGGGGTTCCTGTTCGTGAGCCTCGCGCGTGAGCCCCGACCGTTGATGGAGTGGATGGGCGCGGGCGCCGAGAGCGTGAACATGTTCGACCGGTTCAAGATGGAAGAGCTCCGGGTCGGGGTTCGGATCGTCTACGAGGTCGAAGCGAACTGGAAGATCGTCGTGGAGAACTACAACGAATGTCTCCACTGCCCGCAGATCCATCCCGAGCTGGTGCAGGTGGTGCCGCTGTTCCGGTTCGGCGAGGTGTGGGACGAGGAGACCCGCGACGACGGCAACTGGATGCGCGAGGGGGCGACCAGCTTCTCGATGACCGGCGAGTCCGAGCTGCCGAAGCTCCCGGGACTCCAGCCAGAGGATTACTCGATGTATTACGGCGCGTACCAGTTCCCGAACCTGATGCTGAACCTGCACCCGGACTGCGTGATGTACTACATCGGGTATCCGAAGGGTCCCTCACACACGACGGTGGTCTCGGAGTACCTCTTCCGCCCGGAGACGATCGCGGACCCTTCGGCGTTCAAACCCGAGCCGGTCGTCGAGCTCTGGGATCTGATCTCGAAGCAGGATTGGGAGGTGTGCCAGCGCGCGCAGACCGGCGTCGGCTCGCGCGCGTTCACGACCGGCGT
>DATAEV010000265.1:0-3284 GCA_036257875.1 Actinomycetota bacterium
CCATCGTGAGCGAGCTCGCGAGCAGCACGAACGACGAGACCGACGTGTACCGGATGTCGAAGATCTCGTTCGGGTAGGGCCCGGTCGTGCTGGCGCCCCGGTACAGGACGTAGGTGGTGATCAACGCGCCGAACAGGAGGCACTCCGACGCCAGGAAGAGCCACATCGCGAGCTTCGTGCTCGGAAGCCCAGTGCTCGTGTGTTCGGCCGGCGCAGCGTGCGCGGTGGTATCGGCCATCGCTACTCCGCCACCGGGGGCTCCATCGCCCACCCCATGAATCCGATGACGGTGACGAGCGCCCCCGCCCCGACCAACCACCACGAATACAGGACGCCGTACGCGATCACGGGCAAGCCGACGGCCGCGACGAGCGGCCAGAACGACGGGCTCGGCAGGTGGATCGCGTGCCCCTCGTCGTGTCCCACGGTGAGATGATCGGACGCACCCGCCGGCACACGGACCAGCCTGCCTTCCTTGTCCTCCACGTACTTGCGGTGCCAGAACTCATCGATCGAATGCACGACCGGGATCTCCTCGAAGTTGTAGACGGGCGGAGGAGAGGACGTGGCCCACTCGAGCGTCCGAGCGTCCCACGGGTCCTCGGCCTCGAGCCCCTTCGCCTTGCGCTGCGTCGCGATCGCGTTCACCGTGAACACGAGCGTCGACAACGCGATCAGGAACGCTCCGACGGTCGAGACCTGGTTCCAGAACGTGAGCCCGAGCGATGCCGGATACGTGTATTCGCGGCGGATCATCCCCCCGAGCCCGAGGATGTGCATCGGGCCGAACGCGAGGTTGAATCCGACGAGCATGATCCAGAAGTGCACCTTCCCCCAGAACTCGTTCAGCTGGCGCGCGAACACCTTCGGCCACCAGTAGTACATCGCGCCGAAGAGCCCGAAGACCGCGCCGCCGAACAGGACGTAGTGGAAGTGCGCCACGATGTAGTACGTGTCGGTCTGCTGGTAGTCCGACGGCACCACGGCGTGCGTCACGCCCGATAAGCCGCCGATCACGAACATGGCGACCGCACCGACCGCGAAGAGCATCGGCGAGTCGAAGTGGATGTCGCCCTTGTACATCGTGCCCATCCAGTTGAAGATCTTGATCCCCGTCGGGACGGCGATGATCGCGGTCGTGATCCCGAACGCGGTGTTGGCGACCGGCCCGAGCCCAACGGCGAACATGTGGTGCGCCCACACGCCGAACCCGATGAACCCGATCGCGATGCCGGAGAACACGACGAACTGGTAGCCGAACAGCGGCTTGCGGCTGAACACCGGCAGGATCTCGCTGATCACCCCGAAGGCCGGGAGGATCAGGATGTAGACCTCGGGATGCCCGAACAACCAGAAGAGGTTCTGCCAGAGCAGCGGCTGGCCGCCGGCCGTCGGGTCGAAGAAGTGCGTTCCCCACCGGCGGTCGAACAGCATCTCGAAGAGCGCGACCGTGATGATCGGCAACGAGAACGCCAGCAGGAACTGGACGACCAACCCCATCCAGACGAACACCGGCATCCGGAACAGCGTCATGCCCGGGGCGCGCATGTTGACCACCGTGACCGCGAGGTTGATCGCACCGGCGCTCGAGGCGATGCCCGTGATCACCAGGCCGAGCGCGTAGAACGTCATCCCGATGCTCGGGTCCGTCGTCGAGTTCGGTGGATACCCGAACCAGCCACCGTTCGGCGCCCCGCCCAGGAACCAGCTGGAGTACAGGAACAGTCCGCCGAGGATGAAGACCCAGAACGAGAAGGCGTTCAGCCTCGGGAAGGCGACGTCCCGCGCGCCGATCATCAAGGGGATCAGGTAGTTGAAGAACGCCGCCGACATCGGCATGACGAACAGGAAGATCATCGTCACGCCGTGCATCGTGAAGATCTGGTTGTACTGGTCAGCGTTGAGCAACGTGTTGTCGGGTTTGGCGAGCTGGCTGCGGATCAACAGGGCTTCGATGCCGCCGATCAGGAAGAACGCGAACGCGCTGAAGCCGTACAGGATCCCGATCTTCTTGTGGTCCACCGTCGTGAACCAGCTCCACCAGCCGGTGATCTCCGTCGGACGACGGATCACCCCGGTGCGGGCCGGAACGCTCGTCGCGGTCGCCATATCGCTCGTGCTCGCTCCTACTTCAGGCTATACAGGTAGGCGACAAGGGCGTCGATCTGCTGCTCGGTGAGGCCGTAATCGGGCATCTTCGCGCCGAGCTTCACGGCGTTCGGGTCACGGAGCCATGCCTTCAATGCCTCGACGTTGGGCGTTCCGTCGGGGTTGAACGTCTCGAAGTCGCAGCCAGCGAAGCACTCGTGGGTCGTCGCGGCGAAATGCGTCAGGTTCGGAGCAGCCGTGCTCGAGGCCTCGGTGCCGCCGACACCGTGGCATTGGATGCACTGACCGCCGACCCCGTTCGTGCCGAAGAACAGGTCCATCCCCTGCTGCGCCAGCCCATCCGTCGACGTCAGCGCCTTCTGCTTCTCGTTGGCGACCCAGCGCTGCCAATCGGTCTCGTCCAGCGCTCGGATCCGGAACTTCATCTTGCCGTGCTGGAGCCCGCAGAACTCGGCGCACTGTCCGAAGTAGAGCCCCGGATGATCCGCGGAGAACACGATGTGGTTCGTCTCGCCCGGGACCACGTCCTGCTTCCCGAACAGCTGTGGCGCCCAGAACGAGTGGATCACCTCGTGGTCGGGCACGCCGGAGGTGCTGTGCGCGCCACCTCCCAGCGACGTCAGCGACAGGTTGATCGTCCTCCCCGCGGGGATCACCATGACGTCCGCCGTGACGATCGCGTCGTGGTCCCCGTAGGAGACCGTCATGTCGGGATCGGTATACCGGAAGCCCCACCACCACTGGTAGCCCTCGACCGTGATCTGCATCGCGTCGGCCGGTTGACGGGCGAGCTCCCAGATCGTCGAGACCGTGGGAACCATGATGACCGCGAGGACGATCGCCGGGGCGATCGTCCAGCCGATCTCGAGCCGCGTGTTCCCATGGATCTGCGGCGGCATCCGGTCGCGATCCTTGCGATGCCGGTACCGGATCGAGATCAGCAGGATGCCGCCCTCGACGACGAGGAAGACGGCTGCGGCGGGCCAGAGCACCAGCACGAGCAGGTTCTTCTCGGTCTGCGCGGTCGGACCCTGCGGGTTCATCGTGTTCTGCGGCGCCGTCTTCGAACAGGCGACCAGCAGGACCGTCAGCGCGAGCAGCGCGAGGATCCACCGCGTTCTGCGCACCGTTCCTCGTCCCCCTGAGAGCGCCGCGCCCGCCACCGGGGCGCAGGT
>DATAEV010000279.1:0-3850 GCA_036257875.1 Actinomycetota bacterium
CCGTACGGCTCGTACCAGATCTCCTCCATCGAGACCGCGAAGAACTCGAGGGGGTCGACGCCTGCGCCTTCGGCGCAGGCGTCGAGCTCCTCGATCAGCCAGGGGAGCCGCGGCGCGGTGAACGCGCGGTACTCGGCGGCGAGGGCAAGCTGGTCTGCTTTCGAGCGTCCGGACGGCAGCTCGTTCCAGGACGTCTCGACGGTCCGTCGGATCTGTTGGCGTCCGGCCTCGCCCAGCTGGTGGCCGACCTCGCGGTGCGTGCCGCGGACGCGGACGAGCTCGATCGTCGGCGGGGTCATGCGTCGAGTATCTCCTCAGGACGTGAGCGCGACCAGCAACTCGGTGTACGCCGCGAGGTACCGGTCGACCTCGGCGAAGCCTGCGGGCACCGGCACGGTCGGTCCCGCGCCGGGCAGGGCCTCCCAGATCCCCCGGTTGGCCATCCAGATCCGGAGCAGCCGTGTGAGCTCGGGGTCGGTCATCGCGTGCGCATCGGCTCCCGTCCGCGGGTGGGGCCCGTACCACTGGCCGGCGCGAGGACCGAACCGGTACGACGTCCAGGGCAGGCCCGCGTCGCGCAGAGCCGCGTCGATCCCGTCGGCGAGGATCCCGCCCAACGCGGTCGTGTGCTCGTAGGCGGCGGGGACCAGCACCTCGGTGAGCGCCGCGACGGCCGCCGCCGCCGACAGCGGGTTCCCGAAGAGCGTCCCGCCGGTCGCGACCTCCTTCGTGTGGTCGAGCTCCCCGGCGAGCGCTGCGCTGACGCCGTACGCGCCCATCGGGATACCGCCCGCCACCGCCTTGCCGATCGTGACCACGTCGGGCTCGAGTCCCCACAGAGCCGTCGCGCCACCCTCGCCCACGACGTGCGTGTGGGTCTCATCGAACGCCAGCACGGTCCCGCGTTCCCGCGTCACCCGGCGGAGCTCGTCATGCCAACCGGGCTCGGGCGGCAGGAAATGGATGTTGTTCGTGAGCGCCGGTTCGGTGAGCACGATCGCGACGTCGTCGGATCCGAGCGCCGCGCGCAACCCCTCGACATCGTTGAACTGGGAGATCCGGACGCGGCCGGTCACGCCTTTCGAGAGGCCGCGCTGCGCGGGTGCCGGCCGTCCATCCTCGAGGTCCACGAGGCCCTCCTCGAAGTGCCCGTGGTAGTGGCCCTCGAACAGCAGGACCACGTCGCGGCCGGTCGCCGCGCGCGCCAGGCGGATCGCCTCGGTGTTCGCCTGCGAGGCGGACAACGTGAACTGCCAATGCGTCTGCAGCGGATAGCGGCGCGCGAGCTCCTCCGCGACGATGACCGACTCCTCGGTCGGCAGCAGGAACTGGGTCGAGCGCGCGACCCGTTCCTGGACCGCGCGAACGATCGCGGGGTGTGCATGACCGCAGAACATCGCCAGGTCGCTCGCGTTGAAGTCCACGTACCGGTGCCCGTCGACGTCGGTGAACGACGCGCCCTCGCCGCGATCGACATAGACCGGCAGGTCGTTGTCGGAAGCCATCCACGCCATCGGCGTCCCGTTCGGCATGTGGGCGGCGGCCCGGGCGAGGAGCTCGAGCGTCCGCGGTCGCTCGGCGCGGAACCACGCGAGCTCCGCGTTGTGCAGCTCGCGGATCCGGTCTCGATCGAGGTCACCCAGCGCCGTCACGTGATCGGAGGCTACCCGGCAACGCGCAGCCTCGGACCGCCCGTGTCAGAGGGGGTGCCTATGGTCGGGCGGTGGCTACCCGACCAGTCGTCCGTCAGCGTGGGTGCGCTCCATGACCGTCGTGGCGATCACGGTCCTTGCGCTCGCGGCCGGTCTGACCATCGGCGTCCTCGGCGCTCTCCTGACCGTCGCGCGGCGGCCTGCGCCGGACGAACGGGGGCTCCGCGAACACGTGCAGCTCCAAGCCGGCGAGCTTCGGCGCATCGCGGACCAGGGCGCGCAGCGCGACCTCGCTTCGGAGCAGCTCCGGCAGGGGCTGGAAGGTGCGCGCCGAGCGTTGGAGGAGCTCCGCACGCATGAGCAGGATCGCCGCGCATCGGACGGGGAGCAGCGAGAAGTCGTCAAGCGATTGGCCACGGTGCTCGCCGGCGGTGCGTCGAAGGGGCGGGCGGGGGAGTTCATCCTCCGTGAGCATCTCGCCGAGCTCCCGCCGAGCATGCTCGTCACCGACTTCCGCGTGAACGGCAAGGTCGTCGAGTTCGGCTTGCTCCTGCCGGACGGCCGCCGGTTGCCGATCGATTCGAAGTGGTCGGCGGTCGCCGAGTTGGAGGCGCTCGAGTCGGCGCGGGACGCGGCCGAACGCGATGCATGCGCGAGGGCCGTCGAGCGGGCGGTGACCGCTCGTGCGAAGGAGGTCGCCCAGTACCTCGATCCGGCGGTGACCGCGCCGGTCGCGGTGGCCGCCGTTCCGGATGCGGCCTATCGAGTCTTGAAGCGAGCGCACGCCGACGCGTACGCCAAGGGCGTCATCATCGTTCCGTACGGCAGCGCCCTGCCCATCGTGTTGTTCCTCTATTCGCTCGTGCGGCGCTTCGGCGACGCTACCGATGTGCAGGCGGCCCTGTCGGAGGTCGCCGCGGTCCTCGACGGACTCGCCTCGATCGTCGAGAACCGCTTCCAGAGGGCGGCAACCATGCTCACGAACGGGACCGACGAGTTCCGTTCGCTGTTGGGCAAGGCGCGCGGTTCCATCGCCCGCGCCGAGGTCCCGGCCACCGGCCGGGGGGATGCCGACACCGGGGACGGCCCGCCGCTGACGATCGTTGGGTGACCGCAGCCGCACCGTTGGGGCGAGGTAGATTGCTGGCATGGCCGAGGCTCCTCGGCTCGCGATGTCCCGCTTCGAGGCGGTCCGGTTCCTCCGTCGAGATCCGATCGGGCTGCTCGAGCGTGCCGCCGACCTCGGTGATGTGGTGCGCGTCCGGGTTCCGCGCCTGGATCTCTACGTGATCAACCATCCCGACCTCGTCTGGGACGTGCTCGCGACCGACGCTCGCGCCTTCTCCAAGGGACCGACGATGCAAGCCGCCAAACGGATCCTCGGTGAGAGCCTGCTGACGAGCGAGGGCGAGCATCACCGGCGACAGCGTCGGCTGATCCAACCGCTGTTCCACCACGAACGGCTCGTCGGGTTCGCTCCGACGATCCGAGAACGCAGCGAGCATGCGGGGGACCGCTGGGCCGACCACGAGATGATCGACGTCCGGGAGCAGATGGCGCGACTCACCCTAGGGATCGTCGCGCGGACGTTGTTCGGATCGGAGATCGACGAAACCGGGAGCGTTCGGATCGCAGGCGCGCTCACCGACGTTCTGGATCAGTTCGACCGGGTGTTCTCACCGTTGCTCCCGATCACCGAGCGCTTGCCGATCCCCTCGACACGGCGGTTCCAGCGGGCACGGGAGGTCTTCGACGAGATCGTCTACGGCCTGATCGATGAGCGCCGGGCGAGCGGCGCCCGTGGCGACGACCTCTTGTCCCGGCTGATCCGCGCGCAGGATGCCGGGTCCGGCATGACCGACGAGCAGGTGCGGGACGAAGCCATCACGATCTTCCTCGCGGGGCACGAGACGACGTCGAACGCGCTGACGTGGACGTGGCTCCTGCTCTCGGAGCATCGCGACGTCGAGGCGCGGTTCCACGAACGGCTGGACGATGAAGCGTTCGTCCTCGCGGTGGTGCACGAGTCGATGCGGCTCTACCCGCCGGCGTGGGCGATCGGGAGGCGAGTCCTCTCCGAGCACGTCGCCGACGGCGTCCGCATCCCCGCGGGTGCCGTCGTGATCGTGTCCCCCTGGCTCGTCCATCACGATCCTCGTTGGTGGGCCGAGCCGACGGCCTTCCGGCCGGAGCGATGG
>DATAEV010000280.1:0-4714 GCA_036257875.1 Actinomycetota bacterium
CACGCCCGAGCCGAGCGTGTACCCGCCCGCGCGCGCGTCTTCGAACGTCAGCCGCGCGTCCAGCCGATCGGGGCCCACGAAGCCACCCGCGGCCCCACCGAGCAGCACCGCTCGCAGGGGCTTGCCTCCGCGCACGCCGCCCGCCGCCGCGATCGCGTCTCCGAGCGTCACTCCATGCGGGTGCTCGTAGACCCCGGGACGCTCGACGTGGCCCGACAGGCAGAACAGCCGCGACCCCGTCGAGTCCTCCGAGCCGACCGAGGAGTACTCCTGCGCGCCGAGCTCGAGGATCGGGAGCACGTTGATAAGCGTCTCCACGTTGTTGATCGCGGTCGGCTTGCCGAACACGCCGCTCGTGACGGGGAACGGCGGCTTGTTCCGGGGCTCGCCTCGCTTGCCCTCGATCGAGTTGAACAGCGCCGTCTCCTCCCCGCAGATGTACGCGCCGGCGCCGCGCCGCAGCTCGATGTCGAACCGGAACCCGTGTTCCATCACGTCGTCCCCGAGGTAGCCGTGGAGCCGCGCCTCCGCGATCGCTCCCTCCAGCCGTTCCGTGGCGAGGGGGTACTCACCGCGGACGTAGAGGTAGCCCCGCTCCGCGCCCGTGGCGTAGCCCGCGATCGTGAGCGCCTCGACGACGGCGAACGGATCGAGCTCCATCACGAGGCGGTCCTTGAACGTGCCCGGTTCGGATTCGTCGGCGTTGCAGATCACGAAGTGCGGGCGCACCGCCTGCTCGGCGACCGCCTTCCACTTGACGCCGGTGGGGAATGCCGCCCCGCCGCGGCCGAGGAGCTTCGCGTCGGTGATCTCCCGGATCGTCCCCTCGGGGCTGAGCTCGATCGCGCGCCGCAGCGCCGCGTAGCCGCCCGCCGCGCGATAGGCGTCGATCGACGACGGATCGACCTCGCCGACGCGTCGGAGCAGCCGGAGCCCCGAGCGCACGTCGGGGTCCCACGCCTGCGGCGCGGTGACGGCCCCCGAACACGTAACGGTTGAGTCCGGCGCGACGGCCGCCCGGACGGTCGCCAGGGTCGCCTCCCCCAGCGCCACGTCCGGGCGGCCGGCGCGCTGCGCGAGGATCGCCGGCGCATGCTCGCACATCCCGAGGCACGGGCTCGGCGCCCAGGTCCAGTCGCCGTTGGCGCCTTGCGCCTCGAGCTCGGCAAGGAGCTCCTTCCCGCCCTGGATCCGGCAGGCGAGGTCGTCGCAGACGTGCACCACGGTCTTCGGCCGGGGTTGCACGCTGAACATCGCGTAGAACGTCGCAACGCCGTACGCCTCGGCCGGCGGCACGGTGAGGCGTTCGCAGATGTAGTTGAGGCCGCCTTCGCTGATCCAGCCCTCAGCGGCATGGAGGGCGTGCAAGGCGGGGAGCAGCAACGTCCGGTCACCCTCGGTCTCGTGACCGCCGCGAATCACCCGGTCGTCGACCGGGACCGCGGGTCCCAGCAGCGCATCGACGGCACGACGCTCCTCGTCCGTCGGCTCTGCCGTCATCAGATGGAGGTCCATCAGGGCACGTCCGCGTGCAGCTTGTCGATCCGGATCGCCGTGGCCTTGAACTCCGCGGTGCCGGATTTCGGATCCGCCGCTTCGATCGTGAGCCGGTTCGTCTCGACCTCGTCCGGGAAGTGCAGCGTCATGAACGCGAGACCCGCCCGCAGCGCCGAGGAGATGTACACCGGCGCCTCGACCTCGCCCCGCCGCGAGGAGACACGGACACGCTCTCCCTCGACCAAGCCGAGCGCCTCCGCATCCGCCGCAGAGAGCTCCACGGCTTCCGGTCGCCGGAGCGGCGAGGTGTAGGCGGCCGTCTGCACACCAGTATTGAAGGAATCCAGCCGGCGCCCGGTCGTCAGTCGGATCGGGTACTCGTCGGTCAGGAGGTCGACCGGTGGATCATCGACAACGACGCTGAGTGGCGCCTTCCGTCCCTGTTTCTCTGGATCGTCGAACTCCCACAGACGGGCATGCAAGAACTGGGTCCCTTCGGGGAACTCGTCGTTGCACGGCCACTGGACGCCTCCGCGCTCCTCGATCAGCTCCCACGACATGTTCGTGTGCATCGGCGAGAGCGACCGGAGCTCCTCCCACGCTTCGAACGGGGTGAGCTGGCCCCAGTCGTAACCCAAACGTCTCGCCAGCTGGGTGATGATCCAGATGTCGTCCTTCGCATCTCCGGGCGGATCGAGCGCCTTGCGGACCCGCTGGACGCGGCGCTCGGAGTTGGTGACCGTCCCCTCGGTCTCGAAGGCGGCGTTGGACGCTGGAAACACCACGTCGGCGATCTCGGCGGTTTGCGTCATCACGAGGTCCTGCACGATCAACGTGTCGAGGTTCTCCAGCAGCTCCCTCGCTACGGTCGCGTCGGCTTCCGAACTCACTGGGTTCTCGCCGATGCAATAGATCGCGGTGAGCTCGCCGCGGTCCATCGCGTGGAACATGTCCGTGAGGTGCCAGCCGTAGCGCGGCAGGATCGGGCGTCCCCAGGCCTTCTCGAACCGTTGCCGAGCGGTGCGATCCTCGACGATGTCGAGGAAGCCCGGCAGCTTGTTCGGGATGGCGCCCATGTCGCCGCCACCCTGCACGTTGTTCTGCCCGCGGAGCGGATTCAGGCCACTCCCGTACTTCCCCACGTGGCCCGTGAGGAGCCCCAGGTTGATCAATGCGAGAACGTTGTCGACGGCGTTGTGATGCTCGGTGATGCCGAGGGTCCAGCAGATCATCGCCCGGTCGGCGTTCGCGAACTCATGCGCCACCTCTCGTATGACCTCGGCGGGCACGTGGGTGACGCCCTCAGCACGCTCGAGCGTCCAGTCCGCGACGCTCTCGGCGTACTCCTCGAAATTCTCGGTCGCGTGCGCGACGAACGCGTGATCCTGCAGGTCGCTGGCGATGATCTCCCGCGCGATCGTGTTCGACAACGCGACGTCGGTGCCGACGTCGATCCCGAGCCAGAGATCGGCGAACGCCGCGGTCTCGGTCCGCCGTGGATCGACGACGATCAGCTTCGCCCCTCGCTCGAGCGCCCGCAGGACGTGGTGGAAGAAGATGGGGTGTGCCGCGCGGGCGTTCGAGCCCCACAACACGATGAGGTCGCAGTTCTCGACCTCCTCATATGAGCTGGTACCGCCACCGGCACCGAAGACCGTGGCCAGACCGACCACGCTTGGTGCGTGTCAGGTGCGGTTACAGCTGTCGACGTTGTTCGTGCCCAAGACCTGGCGAGCGAACTTCTGCGCGACGAAGATCATCTCGTTGGTCGCCTTCGAGCACGAGAACACGCCCGCTCCCCAACCGGGGTTCCGTTCCACGGCTCGCCGCAGCCCCTCGGCGGCCCGATCGAGGGCCTCGTCCCACGTGGCGGTGCGAAGCTCGCCGTTCTCGCGGACCATCGGCTCAGTGAGCCGGACCGGTGCCATCGCCATCGACGCCATCTCCTTGCTCGCCGGAACATCCGGCGAGGTTCGATTCTAGGGCGCCGACGACGACGAACGGCAGTCGGCCTCGGATCCGCGTGCATGGGGGCGATCCGTAGCGGTCATGCGGGTAGACATCCCCTTATGGAGCATCCATCATCGATCGGTCCCACCCTCGAAAGGGCCACGATGAAGCTTGCTGAGGCGTTGCAGCTGCGCGCGGATCTCCAGAAGCGGCTCTTGCAGATCCGCCAGAGGATCGCGGCCTCCGCGCGACATCAAGAGGGAGAAGCTCCTCCGGAGGATCCGAACGCGCTGCTCGCCGACGCCGAGCGTATGGCGTCCGAACTGGAGGGCCTGATCCGCGGGATCAACGAGACGAACGTGGCTACGGAGATCGAGCCCGGACTCACGATGACCGAAGCCCTCGCACACCGCGACGTGCTCGGGCTCCGTCACGCGATCTTGAACGAGGCGGCGCAGCACGCCTCGTTCCGCCAAGACCGGTACAGCAAGTCGGAGGTTCGTTTCGTCACGCCGCTCGACGTCGCGCAGCTGCACCGAGCCGCGGACGATCTCGCTCGAGAGCGCCGTGAGCTGGACGCGAAGATCCAGGCGAAGAACTGGGAAGCAGACATCGTCGGATGAGGAGGTCGGGCGGAAGCAGGTAGCCGTTCCTGGGGACGGGGCGAGTGCCGAAGGTTGCCCTTCAAGGCGGGGCGGCCGAGGGGCCGGCCGCGACGGGGTTCGAATCCCCAAGTCACGCAGAAGCCCAGCAGCGCGCACAAGAGTACGGGGCACGGATCAACCGAGCACCACCGTGGCGCTGACCAGAACCAGAACGGTGAGGGTGGGAACGGGGACCTTCCGCTCGAGATCTCGGATCACCGCTGTACTTCGCGCCAGCGGTAGCAGGTTCGAACGCGTGCCGAGTCACACTTTGCAGGGGACAACCAACCCGCCTACGCTCGAAGCGTGATCCGCCTCGACGGGCCACCATGGCGCGCCGTCCTCGTGCTGGCGCTCGCCCTCTTCGGTTGGGTAGCGGCGCCTCGATCGAGCGCCGAGCATCCCGTGGGCCGCTCGTTGCCGCCGGTCGCCTCGGCGATCGAGTCGTTCCCATCGGTGCTCGGGACGGCGTCTGACCGACCACTCCGTTCGTTCAGCCCGAGACTTGGCGAAGGACAGCGAGCCCTCTGGATCACCACGGTGAGCGTTCCCGGGATAGCGCCCCTGTCGGTGCCGAGGAGCGTGCGCTCCTCTCCCTCGATCCTCTCCTCCGGGCCGATCGC
>DATAEV010000284.1:0-3915 GCA_036257875.1 Actinomycetota bacterium
GGGTCCCCTTCGTAGCTCTGGACCACCATCGCGCCGACGGTTCGTCCCTCTGAGCGCAGCGGGACGCCGAGCCAGTCGACTCCACGAACGCCGATCGGGGTGATCTCCCCCCGCTCGATCAGGTCGTCGATGTCGGCCTGCGGGAGCAGCATCGGGGTGCCCTTCCGCAGCAGGTACGCCGTGAGCCCTCGAGCTTCGCCCGTCCCCATCGGCTCCCAGACGTTCGGGCCAGCGAAGGTGTCACCCGCCGTGTCCACACCGAATGGCCAGTTCATCATCCGGCGTTCCTCGTCGTAGAGGACGACGTAGAAGTTGTTCGCGTACATCAGCTCGCCGACGATCCGATGGATCTCGGCGTAGAACTCCTGCATGTCCTGCGCCGCGCTCGCCGTCTCGGCGATGCGATAGAGCGCGGCTTGGACCTGTGCGGATCGCGTGTCGCTCACGGCGATGGGGCCTTGGCCATATCCGCGGTCCACAGCTTGATCTTCGAGTGCTTCCCCCGGATGTCGAACTCGTCGACGAACACGAGATCGTCGGTAGGACCGGTCATGTTCGTTCGGGTTTGATCGGCGAGGAGGATCGAGTTGCCCGTCTGCTTCGTGAGGTCCTGGATCCGGGCCGCGGTGTTGGTCGTGTCGCCGATCACCGCGTAGTCGATCCGGCGATCCGATCCGAACGTTCCCGACATCACGCGCCCCGAGTTGAGCCCGATCCCCATGCCGAACCCCTCCGCGACCCCCTCGGCTCGCAGCCAACCGTTGAAGTCGTCGAGACGCTCGTAGGCCATGTCGCGGCCGGCCGCGATCGCGCGATCGGCGTGGTCGACGGTCTCGATCGGAGCTCCGAAGGCCGCCATCAGCCCGTCGCCGAGATAATCGACGACGGTTCCGCCGTGGTCGAGGACCGCGTCGCCCATCGTCGCCTGGTAGCGGTTCAGGACCGAGACGATCTGCTCGGTCGGCGCGGTATCCGCGAACGTGGTGAACCCGCGGAGGTCGACGAACATCACCGTCGCGTAGAGGCGCACGGGCGCGATCGAGGCTCGCCCGTCGCTCCGCGTCAGCATCTCGGCCGCGATGGGTTCGGGGAGGAACCGCGTGAAGACGTCCCGCACGCGTTCCTGTTCGAGGTCGGTCAGTCGTTTCCGGTTGAGCCCCGCACCGATCCGGGCGCGCAGGATCACCGGGTCGAAGGGCTTCGGGAGGAAGTCGTCGGCGCCGGCTTCGAGGCACCGCACGACGCTCTCGTTGTCCTCGATCCCCGAGATCATGATGACAGGGATGTGGCGCATCGCCGGGTCGGTCTTGATCCGTTCCAGCACCTCGATCCCGTCGAGACCGGGCATCTGGATATCGAGGAGGACGAGATCCGGTTGGCCGGTTCCGATCGCGGTCAGGGCGGCGAACCCGTTGTCGACGTCCATGGTCCGATGCCCATCGCTGTCGAGGTTCTTCGCAAGGAGACGGCGGTTCAGGGGATCGTCATCAACGATGAGGATGTGTCCGGGACGAGCGTGCATCGGGTCTCCTGGCTCGGGCGCAGCTGGGAGGGCCCGCCGATCGTGACGAGGGTGCGCCCAGCGGAGAAGGAGTGTCTCACGCGGTTCACAGCCCGGGCAACAGCGGAGCGCGCTCGCGGTAGCCGCCAACGGGAGAGCCGTCCCTCAGGCGTGCCACCCTGAAGCGGGTTCGTCAGGCCTGAACGAAGGTGCCTACGTGCCCTCCTGTCGCTGGATCTCGCGCAGGTTCTTGCGCGCGAGAGCGTCTCCTTCCCGCGCGCGACCCTTGAGCCAGATCTCGATGACGATCACCTTGATCGTCGCCGCAACCGGCAGCGCGAGCAAGGCGCCCGCGAACCCGGCCAGCGTCGCACCGATCAATGTACTGACGATCACGGCCGCGATCGAAAGGTGCACGGCGTTCCTCATGACCCGCGGCACCAAGACGTAGTTCTCGAACTGCTGGTACGCGACGAAGAACAGGATCGTCAAGAGCCCGGTCATCGGTGAGACGAAGAACGCGATGACGATCGCCGGGATCGCCCCCGCGTAGGATCCGACCATCGGGATGAGATCCGCGAAACCGGCCCAGATCCCCAAGGGGATCGCGAACGGGACTCGGAGCACGACCAGGCCGATCGTCACGGCGAGCGCGCAGATGCCCGACGTGATCGCGTTCCCGGCGACGTAACCGCCGATCCGCACGAGCGCGAGCTCGATCACCGGCTCGGCACGTTCGCGGACCTCGGGACGCAAGAGCACCGTCGCCCGCTCGCGCAGCCGCGGCAGCGCCACCATGAAGTACCCCGTCAGGACGAAGACCGTCGCGACGCCGAGGATGGCCGTTCCCACCCTGCCCGCGATCCCGAGGACCGTCCCGAAGGAGCCGCCCAGCCGATCGGGCAACCCTTGCAGGAAGGCCTGGGCCTTCGCGATCCCTTGCGTCCGATCAAGGAAGTTGCCCGCCCACCCGCCTTCCGATTGGACGCGGGAGAGATACGCGGGGAGATCGTTCGAAAGGTTCCCGAGCTGCCGGATCGCGGCGGGCACGACCAGGACCACGAACAGGATCACGATCGCACCGACGGCCGCTCCGAGGACCAACACGACGCGGCCGCGTGAGATGCCCATCTTCGCGGATAGCCACACGATCAGCGGGTCCATCCCGACGGCGAGGACCAGCGAAACCGCGACCAACAAGAGGATGTCAGCGACGGCCTTGATGCCCATCATGATCCAGAACGTCGCCACGACGATCGCGACGACCTTCACCCAGTAGGCGAGGGGAGGCCAGTGACCTTCCCACGACGGAACCGCCCCCGACCGAGTGCCGGAGGCCGGGCGCTTCGTGTTCGTCGAAAGGCTCAAAACGAGGCCTCCGTCGTCGGTGGGTCGTTGCAAGCGTTGTCCTTACCCTCCCGAGGCATCCGCGAACCAGGCGCCGCCAGGGTTATCGCGTCTCCCATTGGGTATCGCTCCTGCAACCGTTCCACCCGACCCGGATGAGAGGGAGCCGAACGATGGACGCACTGACGTTGCTGAAGGAGGACCACGCCAGGGTCAAGAAGATGCTCTCCGAGCTCGACGAGACCACCGAGCGAGCGGTCAAGACGCGCGCGGCAGTGTTCTCCCAACTGCAGCACGACCTCGAGATCCACGAGGCGATCGAGGAAGAGTTCCTCTACCCGGCGCTCAAGGAGCATCCCAAGACCCGAGACATCGCGTTGGAGGGCTATGAGGAGCACCACGTCGTGGACGAGGTGATGGGCGAGATGCTCCACCTTCCTGTGAGCGATGAGACCTGGACCGCCAAGTTCACGGTCATGAAGGAGAACCTGGAGCATCACATCGAAGAGGAAGAACAGGACATGTTCGAGAAGGCTCGTCGAGCGCTCGGCGACGACGAACTGGTCGATCTGGGCGACCGGATGGCCACACGCAAGGAAGCATTGGAAGCCACGACCTGACTCGGTCGTTCGCATCGGAACGCTGCCGGGTCCCGGAACTCACACGAGGGGGTGAACATCGTGGATCGTAGCGAGGGGTCTCCCGAGGAAACACCGGACCTCTGGGCAGAGGCATTGTGGGGAGCCGGCTTGCTCGGGTCGGTGCTGCTGGTCGTTGCGTTGGTCAGTCTGGTCTTCCGTTGAAGGCTCCGACGTGGCCATCAAGCGGCAGGGCCAGGGACCCTTCGGTCCCTGACCCCGCCGAGTGAGATGATCGAGACGGCCTCCCGCGCCATCAAGCGCGACGCAAGAACCACAGTGCGACCGCCACGACGAGTACCACGAGTGCGATCGTCAGGATGACGCCCATCTCAGTCTCCTTCCTTCGTTCTGCCGAGGGCTTACCCCGGGCTCCAGCTTCTGAACCACGAACGGGAGACCCGGCGGGATGTTGACCAACGCCGATAT
>DATAEV010000285.1:0-6533 GCA_036257875.1 Actinomycetota bacterium
GGGTCCCCCAGGTCATGTGGTCGACGGTGCCGCGGTCGAGCGAGGTCGCGGGCAGCGATCCGATCGGGCACGGCTCAGGCGGGCGCATCAACCTAGCATGCCGACTAGCGCAACGGTCGCGTGGAGGCCGCGATCTCCTCCATGCGATCCTCTGACTGAAGCGGCACGCCGCCGACGCCAAGGTCATCGGGAGCCGCGTGGTTCGCCCCCCTTGGTACCTCCGGGAAGTCGATGCTATTCCGAGCTCGGACGCGCCTCTGTCTCAGTCGGAGCGATCCGCGAGCGCGTCGGCTTCGAGCCGCATCGCGATGTGCTCCGTGAGGAGATCCTCGAGCTCGTCGGTGGGGAGTGGCTTCGCGAAGAGGAACCCCTGGCCCAGGTCGCATTTCATCGCGATGAGCTGTTCCAACTGGTCGGCGCGCTCGATCCCCTCGGCAACCGGCTTGAGGTTCAGGATCGATGCGAGCTCGATCACGGCCGCGGTGAGCGCGGAGGACTCGCCGCCTTCGGTCACGCCGTCGATGAAGGACTTGTCCACCTTCAAGATGTCGACCGGGAAGCGTCGGACGTAGTTGAGCGACGAGTAGCCGGTGCCGAAGTCGTCGATCGCGAGCTGCACCCCGAGCGTCTTGAGCTCCTTGAGCCGTCCGATCGCAAGGTCCATGTCGTGGATCATCACGGATTCGGTGATCTCCAGGACCAGCTTGGACGGATCCAGTTGGCTCGCGGAGAGCGCCTCACGCACCTCTTCGACGATCTCCGGACGGGCGATCTGCCGCGCGGAGAGGTTCACCGCCATATGGAGATCCAGGGCAGTGAAGGCCTCCGCCAAGCGGGCGGCGTGGCTGCATGCCTCCATCAGCACCCATCGGCCGATCGGGACGATCAGCCCCGTCTCCTCGGCCAGCGGGATGAAGTCGAGCGGCGGTACGATCCCCTTCTCCGGGTCGAACCAGCGGATCAGCGCCTCGACACCCGTGATCTTGCCCGTCGGGAGTTCGATGACGGGCTGGTAGAAGAGACGGAACTCGTCGTGATCGATCGCGCGCTGCATCGCGGCACGCAGCTCCAGCCGTCGCAGCGCGGTGTCGTGCATCGCCGGCTCGAAGAGCTGATACCGAGCCTTCCCGCCTTCCTTGGCCATGTACATCGCTACGTCCGCGTTCCGCAGCAGCTCGTCGGCGCTCCCCACCGGGTCGTCGGGTTCGGCGACGGAGATCCCGATGCTCGCGCGGGCGTAGACCTCCGTCCCGTCGAGGTCGAAGGGTTCCTCGAGCGTTTCGAGGATCCGGCCCGCGACGTCGGCGGCCGTCAGGCCCTCGTCGCCGCCATCCTCCAGGAGCACCCCGAACTCGTCGCCGCCGAGGCGCGCGGCCGTGTCGGCCGTCCGGAGCCGACCCACCAGGCGTTCGGCGAGCGCGACCAGGAGCTGGTCGCCGGCGGCGTGGCCGAGCGAGTCGTTGATCGTCTTGAAGTCGTCGAGGTCCATGAACAGGACCGCCACCGGGTTCCCGTCGCGCGTTTGGCGTTCCAGAGCGTGGCTCACGCGGTCTTGGAAGAGCGCGCGATTGGCGAGACCGGTGATCTGATCGTGGAAGGCTTGGTGCGACAGCTGCTCCTCGAACTGCTTCCGCTCGGAGATGTCGCGGGTGTTCAGCACGATGCCCTTCACGTTCGGGTCCTTCAACAGGTTCGTGCGAAGCGTTTCCACGTAGAGATCGCTCCCGTCCCGGTGCCGCACCCGGAACTCCGTCAGACCGACGTGAGCCTCCCCGTCGGCCATCGCGGTCAAGAAGGACAACGCACGCGTGCGATCGTCGGGCGCGATCAGCTCGGCGAACCGGCGGCCCTCCAGCTCATCCGGTTCGAACCCGAGCACGCGATGCGCCGACGGGCTCGCGTAGCGGATCGTCGTGTCGGGCTCCGTCACCATGACGACGTCCGACGAGTTCTTCACGAGGGAGGCGAATCGCCGCTGGCTCTGCTCGATCAGCAGGTCCTCGGTCAGAGCGGCGCTCTCGAGCGCCAGGGCGACCTGTGCGGAGAGCGCCTGGAGCGAGTCCGCGTCCTGCCGTGACAGCTCCTCGACGGCTGAGACGACGAGGAGTCCTCGGAGCTCGTCGCGCATGAACAGGGGCGCGACGAAGACGGACCGGTGTGTGTCCGGCAGCTGGAGCGTCTCCGCGATGTCGTCTCGCAGGGTGACCTGGTACGCGTGGCGTCCCTCGAGACGCTCCCGCTTCCACGCCTCGAGCTCGGACAGACGGACGGAGGTTCCGATCGCGCGGTCGTCGCCCCCCGGCGCAGCGACCACCACGAGCTCGCCCGGGACGTCCTGCTGCTCAAAGATCCTCACGGCAACGTCGTCACCGGCCAGCGCGAGGACGGCGCGTCCCGCGGCGGTGTGGATGCTGTCGCGGTTCGTGGCCGTGACCAGATCCATCCCGGCTTCGCGCAACGCCTGCTCATGTCGCACGTACTGCTGCTGCCGCTGCATCAGGCCCCACATGCGGATCACGACGAGGATGAACAAGAGGACCGTCGCGGCGATCAAGATGGGGAGGTCGGTGTTCTCGCCCTTCGCGCCCTCGTACGCGATGAGGACCGGCGCCATGAGGGAGGCCCCCGCAAGCACCAGCAGGCGGCCGCGGGTGAGCTTCGTCTCGACGTCCGCGACGGGTTCGGACAACTCGCGCATCGAGGGGTGCAGAGCAGCCGCACCGAACAGCACATAGAAGGCGATCCACCCGGCCTCCAGATAGCCGCTGCCGGGCTGGTAACCCGCGTCCGTGTAGAGGTTCATCCATGCGTAGAAGGCGTCCGTGATGAACAGGGTGACGATCGCGGCCACGATCAGGCGGAACGCCATCGGCTTGCGACCCGCGCCCACGGCCAATCGGAGAGCGGCCCCGAGGAGCAGCAGGTCCGCCAACGGGTACGCCATCGACGTGAGCTTCACGGAGAGCGGGACATCCTGTTGGTAGGCCTGCGGCGAGATCAGGATCACCCAGGAGACCACGCCGATGCCGATCGACAGCATCAGGGCGTCCACGAAGCTCGATCGGTCACGGCTGGGATCGCGGGCATGGATCAACAGCAAGATGCCGGCGACCAGGAACACGTACACCGCCAGATAGAAGCCGTCGGCCCAGCCCGGAAACGGGGTCAGGCCATCGGCGTCGAAGGGGAACAGCGCCGGCGCGATCGAATGGAACTTGTCGTAGTTGTACGAGACGACGTCACCCAGGATGAAGGTGAACATCCCGAGCGAGAACATGATCCACGGCAGCCGCTTCTCCGGCTTCCAGATCCGGAGCGCAACCACGATCATCACCGGCGAGGAGAGCCCGATGATGTTGATCACGTAGCTGACGTGCCCGGTGACGAAGTACGCCAGCGTCGCAACCGAAGCGATCGCTCCGTAGATGAGCCACAGCCGGTTCCTCATGACCCTTATCTATCGGCGGCTCACGGCCGGGGATGAGCTGCTTTTTGGGGAACCGGCTCGGGCTAGTTCCTTCCGGGTAGTCCCGCTCCGCTGGGGCGGCGACTCAGACCGTAGCGGGGTGGAGCTGTTCGAGCTGGAACCGCTCCTTCAACGAGGTCAAGACCGCGATGAGCTCTTCGATCTCGTCATCCCCGTTGGCCGCCGTGACCTGGATCCGGAACCCCACCTCGCTCTTCGGTGCCAGGGGGTAGGCGGCCATGGTGACGTAGATGCCGTGCTCGAACAGGTATCGGCCGACGTCGTCGATCTCCTCGTGATCTGCCAGCGGGATCTCGATGATGGGGTGGCCCGAGGTGTTGGGTGTGTGGATGCCCAGGGTGCGCATGGCGTCCAAAACCCGTGCGGTCTTCCGCCACACATCCAGACGCACGAGATCTCCCCGTCTCCGGTTCACCTCGAGTCCGGCGAGCACGGTCGCGAGCGACGCGACCGGCGACGGACCCGAGTAGAGATACGGAGGGGCGAGCACCTTCAGAGCGTCCTTCAAGGGTGTCGTGAGCGACATGAACGCGAGCAAGGAGGAGTAGGACTTCGAGAAGCCGGCAACGAGCACCGCGTCGTCATAGGGCACATCGAGGTGACGGAAGACGCTGTTGCCGGACGTTCCATAATCACAGAGCTCCTCCGGTGAGCGCTCACCGATCAGACCGAACCCGTGCGCGTCGTCCACGTACAGCAGGCAGTGGTGCTCCGTTGCCAGGCGGGAGAAGGCGGCCAGGTCGGGTGCGTTCCCCGTCATCGAGTTGACGCCGTCCATGGCGATCACCCGCGGCGACGGGTACATCGCGTCGTCGAGCAGTTCTGCCAGATGCTCGGGGTCGTTGTGCCGGAACCGGACGATCGAGGCCCCGTGTCCGGCCGCGTACATCGCTCCGTCGTACATCGTCTTGTGGGCGCGACCGTCGAGGAAGATCGTTCCATCGCCAACCAGGACCGGGATCACCGACGTGTGGATATGGGTGATCGTCGGCAGCACGAGCACATCCGGAGCGTTCAGGAGCTCAGTCATCTGCTCTTCGATCTCCGGGTACATGCGTGGATTGCCGAGGAGGCGAGACCACGAAGGGTGCGTTCCCCACTTCGCGAGGTACTCGGGGACCGACGCGATGATCTCCTCATCGAGGTCGAAACCGAGGTAGTTGCAGCTGGCGAAGTCAGCCAGCCATCGATCGCCGATCCGGATCCTGCGACCCCGTTGCTCCTCGATGATCGCGTCCATCATGGGGTGGGTGTTCGTGAGCCGCGTGAGGTCGGAGACCGTCAACGCCCATCGGTCCAGCCACCCGTCGTCCTGCCGGCGGCGTGGCTTGCCGTTGGGCGACGGGAGGGCGGCCTCGACCGTCGCGCCTTCCCCTGCTGGTTCCGGGGCGCGCGGAGGCCGTGCAGGAACGGTTCGTCCCATGGTTCTCGTCTCATCGGCGCCGAACCGGCCGCCTTGAGGTACCGGCCGTATGCTCCGGCGGATGCCTGGAGGGCCACGGATAGGGATCCAGCTTCCGGAAGCCGAGCGGAAGGTCTCGATCGGGGAGTACCTCGCCATGGCCCGAGCGGCGGAGGAGGTGGGGTTCGACTCAATCTGGGTGGGCGATCACCTGCTCTACCGCGACGAGGGTCCGGAACGAGGACCCCTGGAGGCGTTCACGCTCCTCGCCGCGATCGCGACGGCGACCACCGGGATCAGGCTCGGACCGCTCGTTGCCTGCACCGCGTTCCGCCACCCGCCGGTCCTGGCCAAGATGGCAGCCACCGTGGACGAGATCAGCGGAGGGAAGCTGACGCTTGGCCTGGGCGCCGGGTGGAACCGGACCGAGTTCGACGCGTTCGGTCTGCCGTTCGACGGGAGAGCGGCTCGATCGATCGAGGCGTTCCAGATCGTCCGGGGGTTGCTCGCGGGGGAGCGGGTGACGTTCGAAGGGGACGGGTACGGCACGGACGACGCGGTCCTGTTGCCTCCGATGGCTCATCGCATCCCCCTCATGATCGGCAGCATGGGAGAACGGGTCCTGGAGGCGACCTTGCCGTCGGTCGATACGTGGAACGTCTGGGGGCCGTGGTGCGGGAACGATCCGGCCGGGTTCGAGGAGCAGGACGAACGCGTCACGCGGATCGTTCGCCGTCTCGGGAGGGATCCCGAGACCGTCGCGCGAAGCGTCTGCGTCTTCACGGCGATCGAGCTCATGCCCGGTGAGGAGCCGGTGGATGAGGATGCTCCTCCCCTCACCGGTTCCATGATGGACATCGCGGGCGGCCTCCGCGCGTTCGCGGAGGCCGGCGCCGACGAGGTGATCGTGATCCCGAGCCCGAACACCGAACGCGCGATCCGCGCGTTCGGTGAGGCCCTCTCGCTGCTGTCCCAGTGAACCGAGCCGGACCCGGAACCGCAACCACTCGTGGGTGGTATGCGTCTACCAGGTATGAGCCGACTCGCAACGCGGGAGGATGCGTACGTGACCGATGGGCCGGGCGGCCGTCTCGGCGAGCTCTACGCCCGCCATGCGGCTGAGGCGACCCGCCTCGCCTACCTGCTGACGGGGGATCGCCAGCTCGCCGAGGACCTCGTCCAGGATGCCTTCGTCAAGCTCGCCGGGCGGCTGGTGCACCTCAGGGATCCGGGTGCCTTCGACGCCTACCTGCGAAGGACGGTCGTCAACCTGGCGAACTCTCATTTCCGGAGGAAGCAGGTCGAGCGGACCTATCTCAGCCGCACGGCGGCAGAGCCGCCGGTCTTTGGCGAAGCGCCGGACACCGGCCGCCGTGACGAGCTGTGGAAGGGCCTCCAGCGGCTGCCGATCCGTCAGCGGACGGCCATCGTGCTCCGCGTCTACGAGGACCTTCCGGAGGATCGAGTGGCCGACATCCTCGGTTGCCGGCCGGGAACCGTGCGATCCCTCGTGTCTCGAGGCCTCGCGGAGTTACGTGTCCACGTGAGGAGCGACGATGATGGATGACGATCTGAGGCAGCTGGATGGGGTGCTCCGGGATCGGGCAGCGGAGGTCCCGCAGGTCCAGGAGGTCCCCCCGACGA
>DATAEV010000289.1:0-8010 GCA_036257875.1 Actinomycetota bacterium
GGCGTCGCCGGCAGGCCGCCCTCTGGGGACTCGTCCATGTCCTGTGGGCCGCGACCGACCTTCGCGACCTCGGGTTCGAGGTGCCACTCGGGGACCTGATCGGTCTCGTGAAGACCTTCCGGAGGGGCTCCGGGTTCGCGGCGAAGCCGCGAACCCGGCGCCGATACTTCGACGACAACGCGTGGCTCGGGCTCGTGGCGCTCGCCCTCCCGGAGCCCGAGCTGGCGCGAGAGCTCTTTGCGTTCGTGCAGACGGGCGAGGACCCGAGCGGTGGGATCCTGTGGGTCGAGGGCGGCACGTCGCGGAACACGTGCAGCACCGCTTCGGCGGCGTGGCTCGCCTCCAGCCTCGGCGACGATGCCTTCGCGCGCCGCGCGATGGAGTGGCTGAACACGACGCTCCGCGGTCCGGACGGGCTGTACGCGGATCACCTCGACGGAGCGCGCACCGATCGAAGGATCTTCAGCTACAACCAGGGGGCATCCATCGCCGCGCTCCGCATGCTCGGACGCGCCGAGCAGGCGGACGCCACCGCCCGCTCGTCGCTCGCCCTGTTCCGGGCCGAGCGACTATGGCAGGAACCGCCGCCGTTCCTCGCGATCTGGTTCCGCGCGCTCTTGGCCCTTCCCGCGGCTCGGCCCGAGGCCTCGAGCCTGATGGCTTCGTACGCGGAGCGCGTGCTGCGGGAGGCGCTCGATCCCATGACGGGGCTGTTCACGCGAGGCGGGCTCGGCTCCTACGATCGGACGGTCACGATCGATCAGGCCGCGATCGTCCAGATCCTGGCGATGCGCAGGAGGATCTGAGCGCTCAGTCCCGGCGCTCGCCGATCACCGGTGCGGTGTGACACTCGCAGAGCTCGTCCGTACACCCGCGCTGCACGTCGCGCCCGGGCTCCCAGACGAGATCGTGATCGTCCTCCGCCGACAGGTAGTGGCAGCCGCAGCCGTAGCAGACCTCTCGCAGCACCTGATGCCATCCGCCCAGAGCGTCCTGGCGCTCGGGCAACGTGAGGACCTTCCCCATCCAGACCCCCTCACTCCAATCCTGCCCCTATGGGCGACGGGAGGCAAGGACCGAGGCTGCGACGATCTCAGCAGCCGTATCGGTTGGTCCAGACCGGCCCCTTGCCGACCGGAACGCCCCGTCTGCCGGCCAGGTCGCGCAGCCGGGTTCGATACTTCCTCATGGCCCAGTGCGGGAAGTCGGCATGGACGAGGCACTGCCACGACGGGTAGAGCTCGAGACGATACGGGCTGTACAGGGTCTCGTTGTGCCCGACCACGTTGCCGATGTTGATGTGGTACCTCGCCATCAACCAGAGGGTCAGTCGCAACGAGGAACGCATCTGGGCCGCGTCGCCGAGCACCATCTGATCGCTCGTTCCGACGTGCTCGATCCCGATCGCGGTGTAGTTCATGCCGACGGCATGTCGGCAGCGGATCCACAGATGGACCAGCTGGTAGATCGTTCCGTCCCGGTCGATGAGGAAGTGCGCACACGTGCCGGGGAGCTCACCGTTGTGCACCGAGTTGGCCGCGAACGTGTTCCACGCACCCTGCCAGGTCATGCCGGCGGTGTAATGCTCGATGATGACCTTCGGGTCGCGCAGTCGCCACGCGTACCGTCCGTAGTGGCGCTTCGAGTAGGCGGCCATCTCGGCCTTCCGCCTGGCTCCGAACGGGATCGGCTTCCACACGATCGGCGGTCGGAGGCCAGCGACCGTGAAGGAGGTCGCCTCGGGCACGGTGCCGCTGACCGGCGGTGTCCCGGTGCCCGCGATCAACGAGAGGACCGCGACCAGGCCCGCGAGCGCACGGATCATCGTGCGGCCGCCCGGATCCTGGCGACGGTCCGATCGCGGCCGAGCAGCTCGAGCGACTCCGGGAGGGGCGGCGACACGTTCGAACCCGTGACCGCCGCGCGGATCGGCTGCCAGCCTTTCGTTCGGTTGAGCCCCGCTCCCTGGGCGAGCACGTCGAGCGTCGCGGCGACCCGTTCGGCGTCCCATGTGGCAAGACCATCGAGCGCATCCGCGGCTTCCTTGAGGTAGCCCTCCGGGGCCTTCGCGATCAGGTTGGCGGCTTTCTCGTTGGGCGTGACGTCGTCGGAGAACAGGAAGGTGAGCAGATCGACAGCGTCGCGCAGGGTATGGATCCGCTCCCGCACCATCGGCATGGCCTTGAGGAGCGTCACGGGGTCGACGCCGAGTCCGGCTTGGGTGAGGAAATGCACGGTCCGGGCTGCGAGCTCGTCGTCATCGAGCTGCTGGACGTAGTGCGTGTTCATCCAGGTCAACTTCTCGATATCGAACGCGGCCGGGTTGCTCGATACGCGCGCCAGATCGAACGACCCGATCAACTCGTCACGGGGAACGATCTCGCGATCGTCCCCCGGGGACCACCCGAGGAGCGCGAGATAGTTGACGAGCGCCTCCGAGAGGAACCCCTGCTCTCGGAACGCCTCCACACTCGTCGAACCGTGGCGCTTCGAGAGCGGCTTCCGATCGGGGCCCACCACCTGCGGCAGATGCGCGTACGCTGGTGGCTCGCCCCCCAGCGCCTCGATCACGGCCGCGTTCCGCGGGGCGCTCGCGAGCAGGTCGTCGCCGCGAACGACGTGGGTCACGGCCATCAACAGGTCGTCCACCGCGACGGCGAGCAGGAACACGGGCGAGCCGTCGGAACGCTCCAGGACGAAGTCGCGGAGGTCGCCCGCGGACCAGCGCACCTCCCCTTTCACCAGATCGTGCACGATCCACTCGCGCTCGGGCATATGGAAGCGGACGACGGACGTCCGGCCCTCGGCGACGAAGGCGGCACGTTCGGCGTCCGTGAGCGACCGGCACCGGCCGTCGTAGCCTGGCGGCTCGCCGCGCGCGAGCGCGGCCTTCTTGCGCTCGTTCAGCTCGTGCTCGGTGCAGTAACACCGGTACGCGTCGCCTTGGCCGAGGAGGCGATCGACCATGTCCCGGTAGATGGCGAGCCGCTCGGATTGCCGGTAGGGCCCGTGTGGTCCCCCGACCTCCGGTCCCTCGTCCCAATCCAGACCGAGCCACCGAAGATCGTCCAGCACCCCACGGAACGCCTCCTCGGTGACGCGAGACGCGTCCGTGTCTTCGACCCGCAGGATGAAGACGCCATCGTTCCGCCGCGCCCACAACCACGAGAAGAGCGCGCTGCGGACGTTCCCGACGTGGAGCGAGCCGGACGGCGCCGGCGCGAACCGGCAGCGGACCGTCACGGCCCCGTCACCCCATTGCGGAGCGTCCCGACGCCTTCGACCTCCACCTCCACGACGTCGCCCGAGTCCAAGCGACCCACACCCTCCGGGGTCCCGGTCATCAGCACGTCCCCGGGCAGGAGCGTCATGAAGGTCGTGATGTACTCGATCAGCTCGGCCACCCCGAAGACCATGTCAGCGGTGCTCGCTCGCTGGACCACGTCGCCGTTCAACCGCGTCTCCACGACGGCATCGGTCGGGTCCACCGAGGTCTCGATCCACGGGCCGAGCGGGCACGACCCGTCGAAGCCCTTCGCCCTGGTCCATTGATCGTCCGGCCGCTGGAGATCTCGCAACGTGACGTCGTTCGCGCACGTGAAGCCCAAGATGAACCGGGAGGCGTCCTCGGCCCGCACGTTCTTCGCCGGGCGGCCGATCACGACGGCGAGCTCGCCCTCGTAGTCCGTCCGCTCGTTGATCGGGAGCAACCGGATGGGATCGCCCGGTCCGATCACAGCCGTCGAAGGCTTCAGGAACAGCAGGGGCTCCTCCGGCACCTCCATCCCGAACTCCGCCGCGTGCGCCGCGTAGTTCTTCCCGACGCAGACGAGCTTCGAAGGCAGGACGGGCGCGAGCAGCATGACGTCGTCGATCGAGACCTCCTCCCCGGTCGGGAGCGGATCTTCGAAGAACGTGCCGGCGATCACCTGCACCGTGTCCGAACCCGGTTGGACGGCACCCGTCGAGATGCGTTCGCCGTGACGGAACCGGAGCAGTCGCATAGGCCCGCGAGGCTATCGCATCGCCCCGAACCGCCGAAGGCCATTACGCCAGGTGCTCGCCGCCCGTGAACGTGGCGCCGACCTGCCGCCAGTACCCGGCGATCGGCTCGACCGGTGTCAGCGAGGCGAGCTCCTCGCCGGGCGCATCGTGAAGCGTGAGTTCGAACGATCCGGTGAAGGCCGGCCCCAGGTCCACGTCGCGAGAACGCAAGGTCACGATCTCGTTCAGGACGTCGGACCCCGCGGCGTCGATCGCGGGCATCCAGCGTGAGTGCAACATGGGGAGCGCGTTGACGAACCCTCCCGTGTCGGACCCGTGCTCGATCGTGAAGCGGCAATCGATCAGCCGACGGTCGTTCGCCGCGAGGGTCGCTCCGAACGAGCCACCCGGCTCGAGCCGGGGGCCGGCTCGTCCCACCATGACCGGACGGGTCATCCAGATGGACCCGAGCTTCTTCGGGTACCCCTGGAACCACCCGCGCGCGAGCGCGAAATCCTTGTCGACCCAGATCAGGAGGCACCGCGAGAACGTCTCCCCGTGATAGCGACAGCGGACGACCACGAAGCACTCCTTGTATTGCGAACGCACGGGATCGAGGAGCTCCTCGCCGCCGTCGGACGACGACTGCCAGTCGGCGAACACGACGGCGACCGCGTCGGGCTCATCGGCCGCCGGTTCGATGCCGATGGGCAGCCACGATGCGACCGCGCCCGGCGCGGCTCGGTACTCGAGCGTCAGGACGTCGCCGGAGTAGTGCCAGGGCGGGGCGGGGATGATGGAGGCGCGCCCCTCGGGGGAACGCGGCGCGAAGAACCCGCTCAGGTCCGGCACGCGGCCTATCCTACGGCCGGTGGAGACGCGACGGATCCTCGTGAGCGGGATACCGACGACGGTCACGCGAGACGGTGACGCGCTGGTCGCCTCGGACGGTCGCACCTTCACGGTCGACGCAGCCGTGTACGCCCCGCCCGTCGAGCCGACGAAGATCATCTGCGTCCATCTGAACTACGAGAGCCGCCGAGCGGAGTTCCAGGCGACGCTCGGAGGTGCTCCGACGTACTTCCACAAGCCGGTCTCGGCGTTGAACGCGCACGACGGCGAGGTCGTGCGGCCACCGCGGTGTCGCTTCCTGAATTACGAAGGGGAGATCGCGATCGTGATCGACCGGCGCGCGAAGCACCTGGACCCGCGTGACGCCGGATCGTTCATCCGTGGCTTCACGATCGCGAACGACTTCGGTCTGCACGACTTCCGGGACACGGATGCGGGCTCGATGCTGCGGGTGAAAGGCTCGGACACGTTGTGCCCGCTCGGCCCCGGCCTGGTGGACGACTGGGATTTCCACGGCAAGGCGATCGAGACGAGGGTCAACGGCGCGACCGCGCAATCGGGCAACACCGACGAGATGATCTGGGACATGCATTACCTGGTCGCCGACCTCGCGCGGACGATCACCCTCGAGCCCGGCGACGTCATCCTGTCCGGCACGCCGGCCAACTCGCGCCCCGTCGAGCCCGGCGATGTCGTCGAGGTCGAGGTCGAGGGGCTCGGCACCCTTCGGAACACGATCGTCGAAGGCGGTGTCCCGGTCCGCGACGACGTCGGCGCGCAGCCGAGCGCGTCCGAAGAGGTCGTCTCGACCGCCTTGGGAGGAGACTGGGAGTTCCGCGGCGTCCGCGCACCTCGCCGAGGCTGAGGGAAGACCTCCGAACTCGCCTTCTCCAACCCGTTCTTCTAGGCTCACTGTCGGAACCGCATCCGCCGGTTCGTCAACACGGTGAACGTCGCCGCCAGGCGGCCGCCTGAAGGAGGGGCCATGCCCGAGTTCACGATCCAGATCGACGCGCCGCCCGAGCTGATCTTCGACGAGCTCTCGCACGTCGAGCGGCATCCGTCCTGGGCCAATCCGAAGTCGCAGATGACGATGGCCCAGACGAGCGGTGACGGGCCCGGCCCGACCGCCACGTACCGGTCGAGCGGCGTCTTCACGGGCAAGGCCGTGTCCGCGGATATCTCCGTCACGAAGTTCGACCGGCCGCGCGAGTTCTCGATCCGTTCGGATCAGCATCAGGAAGGCAAGAAGGACTCGTGGTACGAGAACGATTACACCCTGCGGCCCAACGGCGGCGGGACGACCCTGTCCAAGCACGTCACGGGGAGCATCAGCCCCGTCGTCTTCGCCCTCGCCTACCCGGCGATCCGGAAGGACGCCATGACCTCGCTCCGGAACCTGAAGCAGGCCGTCGAGGCGAAGGCCGCGACGGGAGGTACCGTCTGAGGCATGATCGACGAGCTCGGACAGATCGACCTCGCGAACCCCGACCATTACGTCGACGCCATCCCGTTCGAGTGGTTCGACAGGCTCCGTCACGATCATCCCGTCGTCTGGCATCCCGAGCAGCCACCGAACCGCGGGTTCTGGGCCATCACGCGCCACGATGACCTCACCGCGATCCACATGGACTGGGAAACGTTCTCCTCCGAGATCGGCGCCGTCGGTCTGGAGGAGCTCGACGAGGAGCAGCTGCAGATCCGGAACTCGATGCTCGAGACGGATCCGCCGCGCCACACGCAGATGCGGAAGATCTGCTCGAAGCGGTTCAGTGCGCGCGGGGTCGGCGTGTATGAGGAATGGATCCGCGACGTCGCGCGAGGCGTGCTCGACCGGGCCCTCGCATCGGGTGAGCCGTTCGACTTCGTGAGCGAGATCAGCCGCGAGCTCCCGATCCGGTTCCTCTGCTCGATCTTCACGGTGCCACAGGAGGACGCACCGGCGCTGATCGAATGGGGCGACCAGATGATCGCCAACCAGGATCCCGACCTGTCCGCAGCCGTGGTCGGCCGCGAGGACACGGAGGAGTACCGGCTGCTGCCCTTCCGCTCGCCCACGGCGCGCAAGGTGTTCGCGTACGCCGACCGGCAGCGCGATCTGCGGCTGGCGGAGCCGGCGGACGACGTGATCGCGGCCCTGGTGGCCGCGCAGAGCGAGGGCGCCTTGAGCGAGCGCGAGTACCACAACTACTTCGCGCTCCTGTTGATCGCCGGCAACGAAACCACTCGCCACACGATCAGCTCCGGCATGCTCGCTCTCGCCGAGCACCCCGATCAGCTCCAGCTCCTCCAGGACGAGCCCGACCGCATCCCCCGAGCGGTGGAAGAGATCCTCCGCTGGGCGACCCCCGTGATGCATTTCCGCAGGACGGCGACCCGGGACGTGGAGATGCGGGGTCAGCAGATCAAGGCCGGCGACAAGGTCGTGACCTGGTATATCAGCGCCAACCGCGACGAGGAGGTCTTCCCGGACCCGTACCGGTTCGATGTGGCGAGAACGCCGAACGACCACGTCACGTTCGGACCGGGAGGGCCGCATTTCTGTCTGGGGGCGCACCTCGCCCGGCTGGAAACGAAGATCCTCTTCCAGGAGCTGCTGCCCCGTCTGCGATCGATCGAGATCATGGGACCGGTCGAGCGCATCCGATCCGATTTCGTCAACGGGATCAAGAAGATGCCCGTCCAGATCCACCCTCGGTGAATCAGCGCGTCCGACCGGGCATCCGGTCGGGGTGGAGCGGAAGCAGCAACGCCGGTCGAGGTGCCCGGGCGAAGTTGAAGTCGGCCGAGAGATCGCCGAGACCCGGTGCGTCCTCGGAGACGAACGGGCGGCCATCCGGCCTCCCGTCGGTCGCGGGATCGATCCGCTGACCACCAAGGAAGTCGTCCTCGATGAACCGTAGGTACGAATCCGTCGACAGCACCTGGTGGTCGATGTACCCATGCCTCGCGTACGGGCTGATCACCAGACCGGGGACGCGGAAGCCGAGCCCCTGAGCGTTCACCGTCGGCGGCACGACGTGGTCGTAGAAACCGCCGCAGTCATCCCAGGAGAGGAAGATCGCGGTGCTCTTCCAGTCGGGGCTGCGCATCGAGGCGTTCACGATCCGCGTCACCCACGCCTGCCCGGCGGCGATCGAGCTCGGAGGGTGCTCGCTGTGACGGTCGTTTGGA
>DATAEV010000286.1:0-2473 GCA_036257875.1 Actinomycetota bacterium
AGCGAGCTCGCCGCCCAGGCCGTCGCCAACGGGATCGACCTCGTCGTGGTGTTCAGCGGCGACGGGACGATCAACGAGGTCGTGAACGCGCTCGCCGGCACGGAGGTCGCGCTCGGCGTCTTGCCGGGCGGGGCAACGAACGTCCTGGTCCGGGCGCTCGGACTCCCCACCGACCCGGTCGAGTGCACCGGGCTGCTGATCGCGAAGGCGCTCGACGACGGCTCGACGAAGCTGCACCTCGGCCGCGCCGACGGGCGCTACTTCGCGGTGAACTGCGGCGCCGGGATCGACGCCTCCGCGATGCGACGGCTGGAGAAGAAGTTCCCGTCTACCAAGGCGAAGTACGACCGAGTCGCGTTCCGAGCGGTGGCCTGGGAGCTGATGGTGGGCTACGCGGGGAAGAAGCCGGACCTCGAGGTCGCGATCGATGGGGGGACGCCGTTCCCGTCCCTGTCGGTGATGGTGGGTCGGACGGACCCGTACACCTTCTACAAGGAACACGGCCTGCGGATGACCCCCGAAGCATCCCTCGATTCCGGCTTGGACGTGTTGTCGGTGCGCAAGCTGAACCGCCGCAACATCCCGCGGATCGCCTGGCAGGTCCTCGGCTCGGCTCGCCACGTGCACGGGCGGGACATCGACTATTTCCACGATGCGTCGCAGGTCGTCGTGACCTCGTCCGACCCGTTCCCGATCCAGGTGGACGGCGACCCGTTGGGCGATCACCGGCGGCTGCAGATCGACATCGCTCGCGAAGCCCTCTGGGTCGTGGCGTAGCTCGGTCGGCGGACACCCTCGTTCCGTATCCTTCACGGGCATCCGTCCACGCTCCACCGATCCGGAAGAGGGACCCATGTCGAACGACGTTGTCCCCATCGCGCCGCACGGCGGCACGCTGGTGAACCTGCAGGTCGCGGCCGCCGACGCAGAGGCCCTCACGGACGAGGCCGCCAACATCCCGCGCGTCGCGATCAGCGAACGGGAGCTCTCGGACCTGGAGATGCTCGCCACCGGCGCCCTCAGCCCGCTCACCGGGTTCCAGACCGAGGCCGACTATCACGCGGTGCTCGAGACGATGCATCTGTCGAACGGCCTCGCCTGGGCGATCCCCGTCGTGCTCGGCCTGTCCGACGCCGACGCTCATCGGGTCGGCGGAGCTTCCTCGATCACGCTCACGCCGGGTCCGGACGCGCCGCCGATCGCGGTGCTCCGCGTGACCGAGCGGTTCAAGCGCGACAAGCCCAAAGAGGCGATCGCGGTCTACCGGACGGACGACTCCGAACACCCGGGGGTGAAGGCGCTGTTCGACGCGGGCGACACGTGCGTCGGTGGTTCGCTCCAGGTGCTGGCGCTCCCGCAGCACACGGACTTCACGAACTATCGCCTGACGCCCGCCGAGACCCGCGAGACGTTCCGGCAGCGTGGGTGGAGGACCGTGGTCGGCTTCCAGACCCGCAACCCGATCCACCGGGCACACGAGTACATCCAGAAATGCGCCTTGGAGATCGTGGACGGTCTGCTCGTCCATCCCCTGATGGGCGCGACGAAGTCCGACGACGTGCCGCCGGACGTCCGGATGCGCTGCTACGAGGCGCTCTTCGGCGGCTACTACCCGCTCGATCGCGCGATGATCAGCATCTTCCCCGCCGCGATGCGCTACGCGGGGCCTCGCGAGGCGATCTGGCACGCGATCGCCCGCAAGAATTACGGCTGCACGCATTTCATCGTCGGTCGGGACCACGCGGGGGTCGGCAGCTACTACGGCACCTATGACGCGCAGAAGATCTTCGAGGAGTTCGAGCCCGGCGAGCTCGGGATCACCCCGCTGATGTTCGAGCACTCGTTCTTCTGCGTTCGGTGTGAGGGGATGGGCTCACCCAAGACCTGCCCGCACGAGGACGACGACCGCGTGATCCTCTCGGGAACGAAGGTGCGCGAGATGCTCCGCACGGGTGAGCGTCCACCGATCGAGTTCTCGCGTCCCGAAGTGGCGGACATCCTGATCGCGGCTATGCGCGATCAGGCCGAGGTGTAGCATCGCGCTCGTGGACGACCACCCCGCGAACCGTCGCATCGATCGCGTCCGCGACCCGGCGTTCGTCGAGGGACTCGGCGACCTCTCGCTCGATGACCTGCGCGAACGCCGGGACGAGTGCATGGCGGAACGCGAATACCTGTCGTTGCTCCGCCGGTTGCTCCAAGGTCGCGCGGAGATCCTCCAGGCGGAGCTCGAAGGACGCGGCGAGGGCGGCGATCGGACGGCCCTCGTCGAACGGCTCACGACCATCCTGAGCGCCGACGACCACGTGATGACCTCTCGGGGCGAGGCGGTCCGGATCGGTGTGCCGGAGGAAGAGATGTTGCTCGCGCGCCGCCGGGTGGAGCAGCTCGCGACGGACTCCGGCATCTCGGATCCGACGACGCTCGACGACGAGGCGCTCGCCGACGCGATCCACGCGCTCGCGGTCGAGGA
>DATAEV010000287.1:0-9690 GCA_036257875.1 Actinomycetota bacterium
CCGATGAGCGCGGGCACCGGCGTCGTCGAGATCGACCTGGATCTGGTCGAACAGCTGACGAGGCGCGAGGTCGCCTCGCTCGACGAGAAGCACATCCGGAGCCTCGCCTATCGGGAGGAGGCGAAGACCCACCTGCCCGGCGGCGTCTCGTCGTCCTGGCAGACGTGGCCCCCGCACCCGATCTACGCGTCTCGCGGCAAGGGCTCGCGGATCTGGGATATCGACGGCAACGAGTACGTGGACTACCACAACGGCTACGGCGTGATGGTGATGGGTCATGCGCATCCGAAGATCGTCGAGGCCGTGCAGCGCCGCGCGGAGCTCGGGACGCATTTCGCGCAGCCGACCGAAGACGCCCTGATCGTCGCGGAGAACCTCGCCGAGCGCTACCGGCTGCCGTACTGGCGCTTCGGGAACTCGGGCACGGAGACGACACTGGATGCGGTGCGGATCATGCGGGCGCTGACGGGTCGCAACCTCATCATGAAGATCGAGGGTTCCTATCATGGCCATCACGACTCGTTGATGGTGAGCGTGTTCCCCCCGAAGGAGAAGGCCGGTCCACGCGATCATCCGGTGCCGGTCCCGCAGACCCTCGGCATGCCGGAGGGCGTCGCCGAGCAGGTGGTCGTGGTGCCGTTCAACGACGCCGACGCCGTGGAGCGCGCCTTCCACGAGCACGAAGGACGCATCGCCGGCATGATCGTCGAACCGGTGATGACGAACTGCGGCGTCGTGCTGCCGGACCCGAGGTACCTCGCGAGGCTGAAGGACATCTGCCACGCGAACGACGCGCTGCTCGCCTTCGACGAGGTGAAGACGGGCTTCACCGTGGCCTGGGGCGGAGCCGTCGAGGCGTTCGACGTCGTCCCTGACGTCCTGTGTCTCGCGAAGGCGCTCGGGGCCGGACTGCCGTGCGGCGCGATCGGCGGCACGGCGGAGGCGATGTCGATGATCATCGACGGCTCTCTCGAGCAGGTCGGGACGTTCAACGGCAACCCGCTGACGATGGCGGCCGCGCGCGTGAACCTGACCGAGGTCCTTACGAAGGACGCCTACCGTGAGCTCGACCGCGTGCGGGCGGGGTTCCAGGGCTGCGAGGACGTGATCGCGGAATACCAGCTGCCTGCCTCGATGAAGCTGCTCGGCGCGAAGGGCTCGATCGACTGGCACACCGCGCCGATCCACGAGTACCGCGACCTGTGGGACATCGATGACCGGATCCCGCAGCTCGCGTGGCTGTGGCAGCTGAATCGCGGGGTCTTCAAGTCGCCCGGTTCGAAGTGGGAGTCGTGGACGTCGTCGATCGTGCACACGAACGAGGACGTTCAGCGCTACGTCGACAACTTCGAGGGGATGGCGGCCGCCATCACCGCCTGACCTGCGAGGATCGGCCCTCCATCCGGGGTAGCCTCGCAAGGATGAGTGACGTCGAGGACGTCGAGCCCGTCCCGACCGGCATGCCGGCGTGGCTCCCGGACGCCTTCAAGGCCGCCCGCTGGCCGCTCGTGTTCGCGCTCGTCGCGGCCGGGATCCTGCTCTTGACCTTCACGTGGCTCGTCAGCCAGCTGGGCAGCTTCCTGACGATGATCGGGATCGCGCTGTTCCTGTCGTTCGCCCTCGAGCCGGCGGTCGACTACCTCGCGACGCGTGGATGGAAGCGGGGGACCGCGACCGGTCTCATCTTCCTGATCCTCTTCGGGGCGATCGTCCTGTTGGTCGCACTGATCGTCCCTGCGGTGATCTCCGGGTTCAACCAGCTCGTCCAGAACGCGCCGGCCCTCGTGGACCGGCTCTCGAACTGGCTGCGCCCGCTCGGCATCAAGCTCTCGACCGACCAGCTGATCCAGAAGTTGCAGGAGAACGCGCAGCAGGTGATCAGCTCCGCGACGAACGTCGCCGGTACGGTCTTCGGGATCGCCAGCTCGTTGATCGGCGGACTGTTCCGCTGGGCGACGATCGCCTTGTTCACGTTCTACTTCGTGGCGGACGGGCCTCGCTTCCGCCGAGCACTCCTGTCGCGGATGCGTCCCGACCGGCAGGAGCGTGTGCTCTTCGTCTGGGAGCAGGCGATCAGACAGACCGGTGGTTACTTCTACTCGCGGCTCCTCCTCGCCGTGATCAACGGGGCGGGGATGTACGCAACCCTCCGCATCACGAACGTACCGTTCGCGGCCCCGCTCGCGATCTTCGAGGGGATCGTCGCCGAGTTCATCCCGATCGTCGGCACCTACATCGGGGGCGCGGTGCCGATCCTGGTCGCCTTCCTGGCTTCCGCGACGGGCCTGGGCTCATCGGCAGCGGGCTTCTGGGCGCTCGGGTACGTGCTCGTCTACCAGCAGATCGAGAACTACATCCTCAGCCCGCGGATCACCGCGAAGACGATGTCGCTCCATCCGGCGGTCGCGTTCGCCGCGGCGCTGATCGGCGGGGCGCTCGGAGGGCTCTTCATGGCGTTCCTCGCCCTGCCCGTCGCCGGCGTGATCCAGGCGTCGGTCAGGGAATGGGGCCAGAGCTACGACGTGGTGCGCGCTGACTTGAGGCCGGAGGAGCCAGCGCCGAAGCGCCCGGGACTCATGGAACGCTTCCGCCGATCTCATGACCCATCCGGCGACGGTCCCGACTGACGATCAGATCTGCGGCGCGGGGGCCTGCGGGTTGTCGCGCGCTCGGTCGAGGGCTCGGATCGCCTCGTCGGGGAGCCCCTGCGCCGCCGCGGTCGCGCGGAGCATGTCGAAGTAGCGCTCGGTCGGCCGGACGAAGGTCTCCTGAGACTCGACGGCGAAGGTCCGTGCCCGCACGACCCCTTCCGGACCCGTGATGTCGACCTCGAGGACCCGGTCTTGCTCCGGGGTTCCCCGGTTGATCGGCTCCAGATGCTCCATCTCATCGTCCCCGAGCTCCCACAGGACGCCCCACACGCTCGAGCGCGAGTCCGGGACTGCGTTCGCCGCCCCGCCGCCCCACGCCCGGCTGTTCACGTTGAACGCGAGCCGGTATCCGTCCAGCCGGCCCGGTCCGACCAAGCGGGCACCGGGGATCGACCCCGCCATCTTCTCGGCGTTCATGCGGTCGCCGTAGGCGAAGAAGAAGGCCATCGGTGGATGCTACGCCGTCAGCTCCGAGCATGCTGTCGTCCGGTCCGCGCGGCTGGTTCCGCACCCGACCTGGTCGTTAGACTGCGGCGCATGGACGGTCCGTTGGTCGGCGTCATCATGGGCTCGCGTTCGGACTGGGACACGATGCAACACGCGGTGGAGACGCTGGAGGACCTGGGGGTCTCCTGCGAGACCCGTGTCCTTTCCGCGCACCGAACGCCCGATGCCGCGGCCGAGTACGCGAAGACGGCGGAGCGACGGGGCCTCCAGGTCGTGATCGCCGGCGCGGGAGGTGCGGCCCATCTGGCCGGAGCGATGGCCGCCCAGACCCATCTGCCGGTGCTCGGGGTCCCCATCGAGTCCCACGCGCTTCGCGGGATGGATTCGTTGCTGTCGACCGTCCAGATGCCGGCGGGGATCCCGGTGGGGACGCTCGCGATCGGTCGGGCCGGGGCTGTGAACGCGGCCCTCCTCGCTGCGGCGATCCTCTCGCTCGCGGACGAGAAGCTCCGCGAGCGCTTGCTGCATCTTCGGATATCGCAATCGCAGAGCGTGCTAGAGCATCCGGACCCCACCGCGGGCTGACCCGCGGCCGGCTACGGCCGAGGCGGAAGGTCGGTCGCCGCACCCACCGGTCGGAGGACCAGGGCTCGTTGCGGCCCAATCTTCTTCAGGTCTGCGGGCCGTCCGCCGATGCCTCGATCGTGGCCTATCTGACCTGTCCCGATTGCATGGTGCCGAGCCCGGTCGGTGACGACGCCATCGCGTACCGGTGTCAGTCCTGCTTCACCCAGGTGGTGTTCGAATCGTGCGGGGAGTGCGGATTCCGCCAATCGATCCCGTCCCGATGGCACACGGCGTACACGTGCGGCAAGTGCGGGGCGAAGTGTCTGATCCCACGGCGCCGGCTCTATTCGACATCCACGAAGGCGCTCGGGGTCCAGGGCTACGGGCATACCTATCCGAAGATGTGACGCGTTCCTCGTTCGACGCGAGCGCCTCTGACGACATCCGACCTATCCCGAAGGTCGCCCGTTCCTCCGGCCGATGCCTTCGATCGCATCGACGGTTATCCTCCGAGGCTCCCCGGACCCCGGATGTGCGGTGATGATGCGAACGAAGATCGCGGCCTGCCTCATCGTCCTGGGGACGACGCTGGTCGCGAACCCCGCCCGCGCCGCCGTACCGGATCCTCGGTTCCTCGCGTCGTCCGTGCAGAGCGGGGGCTCGGCGCCGGTGGCGACGGCGATCGGTGACGTCACCGGGGACGGCCTCCCGGATCTCATCGTCGCCAACGGCTCGGGAGGCACCTCGGCGACCGACGACACGATCTTCGTCTTCGAACAGGGTCCCACCGACCACACGCTTCCCTCGAGCCCGTCGTTCTCCCTGAGGCCGAGCGCCTCGAGCGACGACTATCGGCTCGGTGTCGGCGATCTGGATCACGACGGAGGCGGCGACCTGGCGGTCGGCATCCCGGGCGTCGGGATCGATGTGTTCTTCGGAACGGGCACGAGCCTGCCCTCAACGCCCGACGTGACGATCGCCGCACCGGCGTTGGTCGATCTGGCGGTGGGCGATCTGAACGGCGACGGGCTCGACGATCTCGTCTCCACCGAATCGGCGAGTTCGTTCGACGTGGTCCGGCGCTCCCAGATACCCGCCGGGGGGTTCACGCCGGGAACCACGCTGGCGCACAACGTTCCGACGTCGGGATTGTCCTTGGGCGATGTCAACGGTGATGGGTTCACGGACCTCGCCCTGGACGGTTCCTACAACGCGCCCACTGCAGCCGCCGTGTACGTCCAGGACGCGGCGCTCCACACGTTCGCCGAGTACGACGTGACCCTCTCGACGGACGTGACCCGGTTGTTCCTGGCGGACCTCAACCACGACGGAGCCGCGGACCTCGTCGCGGCAGAAGTCGGGGGCACACTCGGTTGGGCGATCGGGAACGGTGACGGCACGTTCGGATCGTTCGCTTCATCGGTGGCCGGGCCGCAGTTCACTGCCAAGGAGGTCGGGGACCTCAACGGTGACGGGCACGAGGACGTGGCGACCCTGTCGGCGGCCGGCATCCTCCGCGTCTACGTTCAGCCGGACGGTGGAGGGCTCAGCGCGCCATGCTCGTTCCCGGCGGCCGACGCCTCGGGCGACGACGCGTCGACGTCCATCGGGGATCTGAGCGGTGACGGCGGGGCCGAGATCGCCGCCGCCGAAGGCGGCGGCGATCAGGGCGCCGCAACCGTCTTCCGGCAGCTCAGGGGCACAGAGAAGCTGCCGACCTCACTCAGCCTCGAACCGTCGGCGACGTCGATCGTGTACGGGGCCCCGGTCACGTTGACCGGTGCGCTGTCCAACCCGGACGGTGGATGCCTGCGTACCGGTTCGGTGGCGATCCACCGCTCGGGGCCGGTCGGTGGAACCGCCGTCGTCGGGACGGTGCCGCTCGACCCTGACGGCTCGTTCTCGACGGAGGTGACGCCGCCGTCGGGCGGCACCTACACGTACTGGGCGACATGGGCGGGGGACGAGACCCATGATGCCGCGACCAGCCCACAGGTCGCCATCTCGGTCGCGAAGGTCGCCACGTCGCTCGGCTTGACGATCAGCAAGCAGACCGTCGTGTTCGGCAACCCGGTCACGCTCACCGCCACCCTCCACGGTGTGACGACCACGCCGAAGGTCGGGTTCTACCGGATCGTCGGCGGGACCAAGACGTTGATCGGCAGCGTCCACGTCGACGCCGGCGGTGTCGCGAAGCTGAAGATCACTCCCGGCCGCAACGCGTCCTATCAGGCGCGCTTCCTGGGCGGCGCCGGGGCGCTCCCGAGCGCGAGCCTCCGGCGGTCGGTCCAGGTTCGCGTCGTGGTCGTCGGCTCGATGGTGCGTCCCGTCGCTCGCAGCAAGGACACGGCGGTTTACAACTGTTGCAAGGCCTTCTACCACTTCCTCGTCGAGCCCAAGCACCCTCGCGGAACCGTTCGTGTCGCGGTGCAGTACCGCTCCGGCGGGACATGGCACCCGCTCCCGTCGGACGTCGACACGTTCATGCTCGGCAGCGACGGGACGGACACGATCTTCTTGCACGTCGCAGGTGGCAAGGGGTACACGTTCCGGGTCCGCTCGTACTTCGCTTCGGACGGCGATCACGTCGGTGCATGGTCGTCGTACGTCCGGTTCCGGTTCCGGTGAGCCGACGAGCAGCCCGACGGGCCGGGATCGCTACGGCTTGACCGCGATCCGGCGGTCCAGCGCGCGCCCGAGCTGGATGATCGCCCGGATCCCATCCGGATACGACGGCTTCGTTCCTTGCCGCAAGATGTCCGCGTACATCACGAAGCCTCCGACACTTGCGAAACAGACCGTCATCTGCCGACGGATCATCTCGTCTGAGAAGTCCGGCATCTCCCTGAGGGTCGCGTTGGTCGCGTTGCCGATCGCCTCGAAGAGGCCGGCGAGCTTCTCTCGTTCGGCGGGTCCGGCGTTCCGTTGGCCTCCATCACCGTGGATGTCGACGACGTTGGTCACGTGGGCCTCCGATCGGATCGCAGCAGGCCACGCGGGTACGGGTGTGGGCGCAGGTCGCGCGAGCGCGGATGCGGTCGGGTCGTATGTCGAAGCTTTCTGTGCCCACGACCTGACCCTACGTCGGATCGTGCCGGATGACCGGTGTCGGGTTCCGTCTCGGCATCCATCGAGCGTGCATCAGCCCAGCACGCCGCGCGCAGCGCGCCGGGCAGGATTCGAACCTGCGGCCTGAGGATTAGAAGTCCCCCGCTCTATCCGGACTGAGCTACCGGCGCCATCCGGGAGGGTACCCCTGCAGCGGTCGACGGGGATCGAACCCGCATGGCCAGCTTGCAGGCCGGCGGTGTCACTCGGCTGATCTGCGGCAACGAGCGCTCAGGACACGTTCAGGTCACCCGCGCCGGAGCGAGCGTCCGCCGCTACTACAATCCGCCGCGCCCTTGTCGCGAAAGGAGCCGCACCATGACCAAGGTGGTCGCGATCATGTCGATGTCTCTCGACGGGTACGTCGCCGACGCGAACGACGGGGTCGACGAAGTTTTCGACTGGTACTTCTCGGGCGACGTCGAGGTCGCCACAGCGAGCACGACATCCGGCATGACGTTCCACGTCTCCCCCCCGAGCGCCGACCACCTGAGGGGTTTGGAGGCTGAGGTCGGCGCCATGCTCACCGGTCGGCGGACGTTCGAGGTCGCCGACGGCTGGGGCGGGCAGCACCCGTGGGATATACCCGCGTTCGTCGTCACCCACGAGGTGCCCGACGGCTGGCCACGCCCCGGTTCGACGGTCCAGTTCGTCACCGACGGCATCGAAAGCGCCGTTGCGCAAGCGAAAGCAGCCGCCGGTCCGAAGTCCGTGGGAGTGCACGGCGCCCGAACGATCCAGGAGTGCCTGGACGCCGGGCTGCTCGACGAGATCCACATCGATCTGGCTGCCGTGTTGCTCGGCGCAGGAGTGCGGCTGTTCGACCACCTCGCGAACACACCCGTCGTCCTCGGGGATCCGACGGTCGTCATCGGTGTGGGTGTCACACATCTGCGGTATCCCGTGCACATGTCGTAGACGACGATGGAGCGCTGATCATGCGGAAGCTGATAGCGACGGTGTTCAACTGCTCGCTCGACGGCCTCCTCGCCGACGAGGGCACCGACTTCTGGGAGTTCTGCTTCAGCCTGCCCGAGAACAACGAGCCCGACGACCCGGCGCACCTCGACTTCCTCCAGAGCGCGTACGCGCACGTCATGGGCCGCACCGCTTATGAGGCCATCTCCCGTTCCATGACGACGACGGCCACCGACCATCCGAACACCACGATCGCCGCTGGTGACACGGCAGAAGAGATCGACGAGCTCAGGCGAGGCGGCGACGACCATATCGTGGTCTGGGCGGCGTCAGCCTCTGGCGGTCCCTCATGCGGCTCGACCTGATCGACGAGCTCCGCCTGAGCTTGTTCCCCTACGTCGCGGGCGAGGGCACCAGGCTGTTCGACGGCGTCCCCGCGTCCTACCGACTCGACCTGGTCTCCAGCACCGGCTCCAGCAGCGGGATCGTCGAGCTGCGCTACCGCCGGCACCGCTGATCGCGGCACACAGGGAACCACACACGCTGGGGGACATTTCCCGAACACTGGCCCATGCGAGCCTTTCCCTCCCCGTGTGTTCGACCCTAGGCTGCCGATACCGGAGTCCGACGCCGCAGAGCGGATCGACGAGCTCTGCGGAGGGAGAGCACGTGATGGGGAAGAAGGCACGCAGGCCGATCACGACCAAAGAGCCGCCCGTACCGACGGACAGCCACGCCGAGATCGAGGACTGGATGATCAGGCTCGTGATGCCGGAGATGCATCCCATCGTCGAGCGGCTGGACGGATCGATCCGCGAGACCATCCCGGGGCTCCAGTACGCCATCAAGTGGAAGAGGGCGTACTACGGGGTGCCAGAACTCGGGTGGATCATCGAGATGGCCGCCTACGCCGTCTCCGTGAATGTCTCCTTCTTCGGGGGCGCGGACTTCGACCCCCCTCCGCCGCTTGGAACCACGGATCGGAGCCGCTACGTCAAGCTGACGACCCTGGAGGAGGCGCAGGGACCGGAGATGCATGAGTGGATCGAACAAGCGGGGCGCGTGCCGGGTTGGAGATGAGGCCGAGTGTCAAGCGACGACGTGCGGCGCTGGTAGCGTGAACCGATGACGGTTCGCCGCGTCGTCATCGATCACGTGCTCTTCGTCGTGGCAGACCTGGACGCGAGCCGGGGGCTCTATACAGCCACCCTCGCCCCACTCGGCTATGAGGAACTGTACGTTCAAGAGGACTGTGTCTCCTACGGGGCCGAGGGACTTGACGACTTCACGATTTGCCGTGGGGAACCCGTGACCACAGCGGCGCACGTTGCGTTCTCGGCCGAGGGTAAGGACGCCGTTGATGCATCCTTCGCGGCCGCCGTCGCGAACGGCGCGACCGTCCGCGGCGAGCCCGGGGTCTGGACGCAGTACTCCGAGCGGTATTACGCGGCGTTCGTCAACGACTTGCATCAGAACAACGTCGAGGCCGTGTGGCATGCGCCCGAGCCCGTCGTCGACGCGCCTCGCCGTCCCGGCGTTCCCTGATCCGTGGCGGGTGACCCGGAAACAAGCTCTCACTGAGGCGAACGGGCCCTCGACCTGGAGAGCGGGCGACGGGAATCGAACCCGCATAGCCAGCTTGGAAGGCTGGAACTCTGCCATTGAGCTACGCCCGCAGGAGCCCAAGCATAGCCGCCCCCTAGACTCGACCGATGCGCGTCGGTTTCACGCTGGTCGACGTCTTCACGGTCGTTCCGTTCGCCGGGAACCAGCTCTGCGTCGTGCCCGAGGCTCCGAAGGACCTCGATGAGGTGACGATGCAGGTCCTCGCGAGGGAGATCGGATTCTCCGAGACCACCTACGTCACCGCCGTTCGCGAAGGCGGATACGACGTTCGGATCTTCACGCCGGTCTCCGAGCTCCCGTTCGCGGGCCATCCCACCCTCGGCACGGCGTTCGTCCTCGCGCGCCTCGGCGTCGTTCCCCCGAGCGTCGTCCA
>DATAEV010000320.1:0-8045 GCA_036257875.1 Actinomycetota bacterium
GATCTCGTCGGCGTGTGCCGCCTGGCCGATCGCGAGTCCCTCAGAGAAGTTGTGGAGCCCGATCCCGGCCGCGATCGTCATCGACAGATGGAGCGCCTCTTCGCGACGACCGACGGCGGTCTCGGCGTACGCCATGGCGCCGGGTCCGATGCTCGTGCGACGCCGTCTGATCGCCTTGCCGGCGTAGAGCAAGCTCATCAATCCGACGCCCAAACCGACGCCGTAACAGAGCGTCAGGCCCGCGAACCGTGCCCACGAACCGCCGCTCTGGGCGGAGGCGAGGGAACGCTCGAGGACTTCGCCCGCGTTCGCGAGGATGTCGACGAGCAGGAAGGCGAGGATCCCCGCCGAGATCCCGTTCAGGAGCGTCTTGAGCCTGACGTTCTGCATCTCGACCCGAGCCATCGGGAGGCCGAGGAAGATCGTGAACCCGGCCACGGCCCCGAGGACCGCCACCTGAGCCGTGCTCATCTCCGCCACCTTCCAAGGTCACGCCGACGCATCCGATCCGGCCGGCTCCGCGCGGGTTGAATCCTATCTGCGGGGTCGGATTCGCGGCAAGTTCGTATGCGAACCATCTCTCGACCGCGGCCCGAGCCCGTCCGGCTTCGCCAGCAACGGACCCCTCGGGGCCGCTCGTTAGGATGAGGCTCGTGACTGACGACGGGGTCGAGCGCGATCGACGGAAGCTCTTCCTCCTCGACGGACACAGCCTCGCGTATCGGGCGTTCTTCGCGCTCCCGCCGACCCTGGCGACGAGCAGCGGCACCGTGACCAACGCGGTCTACGGCTTCACCTCGATGCTGATCAAGCTCCTCGCCGAGGAGAAGCCCGACCTGATCGCCGTGGCGTTCGACACCGGCAAGCCGACCGTCAGGCTGGAGATGGACGCGGAGTACAAGGCCGGCCGGCGCGAGACGCCGGCCGACTTCGGCCCGCAGCTCGCGCTCATCGAGGAGGTCCTCGACACGCTTCGGATCCCCATCGTGCGGGTCGAAGGCCACGAGGCCGACGACGCGCTGGGGACCCTCGCCGAGGAGGCGAGCGACGAGGGCATCGACGCCGTCATCGTGACGGCGGACCGCGACTTCTTCCAGCTCACCCGGGACGCCTCCGGCGGGCACGGCGCGATCTCGATCCTCTTCAACCGGCGCGGGATCTCCGAGATCGACCTGATGGGCCCCGACGAGGTGACGACGAAGTACGGCGTGTCACCCGCGCAGTACCTGGATTACGTCGCCCTCAAGGGCGACACGTCGGACAACATCCCGGGCGTGCCGGGCGTGGGGGAGAAAACCGCGGCGAAGCTCGTCCAAGAGTGGGGCTCGGTCGAGAACCTGATCGCGCACGTGGACAACCTCCGGGGCAAGCTGAAGGAGAACGTGGCCGGCGCCGTCGACCGCCTTGGTCTGAACAAGCAACTCGCGCGGATCGTGACCGACCTCGACCTGGACATCCGGCCCGAGGACTGCGTTCGGGGAGCCTTCGATCCCGACGCCGTCCACCGACTGTTCACGTCGCTCGAGTTCCGCTCGTTGCTCGACCGGCTCAACGAGGCGGCGGGCGCGATCAAGCCGAAGGTCGAGCTGGCGGAGCTCGACCTCACCCAGCGCGATGCTTCGGAGCTCGCGAAGGTCCTCCAGGCGGGAGCCTCGTCGGTCCGCTTGCGGACCGACGAGGGGCGGGTACGGGGTGCGGCCGTGTCCGCCGGTGGCGGACAGGCCGCCTACGCCGCGCTCGACGGGTTGGGGGCGCTGGCCGAGCCGCTCGCCGATCCCACCGCACCGAAGTGGGCGCACGACACCAAGGCGCTCGAACGGACGGTGCTCGCGGAGGGAGGAACGGTCGCCGCCGTCGCCTTCGACACGATGCTCGCGGGATACCTGCTGGATCCGGCCGCGGCCACCTATCCGCTCTCGGTCCTGGGCGAGCGGTACCTCGGCGTGGACGTGGTCGGGGACGCCGGTGAGGATGAGGCGGGCCAGCTGTTCGCGGAAGACCCCTGGCGCGCGACGGCGGCCGACGCGGCTGCCGTCGCCCTGCTCGCTCCAGTCATGGAGGAGGAGGTGGACCGTCTCGGTCTCCGCCACTTGCTGGAGGAGGTCGAGCTTCCGCTCTCCTCCGTGCTCGCGCGGATGGAGGCGCGAGGGGTACGCCTGGACGTCGAGTACCTGGAGGAGATGGGCGCGGAGGCTCGCGAACAGATGGCGGCGTTGACCACGGAGATCTACCGGCTCGCCGGCCGGGAGTTCAACCTCAACTCCCCGCCGCAGCTGCGTGAGGTCCTGTACGACGAACTCGGCCTCCAGCCGGGCAAGAAGACCACCAAGGGCGCGCTGTCGACCGACGCCTCGGTGCTGGAGAAGTTGCGCGACCAGCACGAGATCGTCGATGCGCTCCTGTCGTGGCGGGAGCTCGACAAGCTGAACTCCACGTACCTCGAAGCCCTGCCCAGGATGGTCGACGATCGCGACGGCCGGGTGCACACGACCTTCAACCAGGCCGCGGCCGCAACGGGACGGCTCAGCAGCTCCAACCCGAACCTGCAGAACATCCCGGTCCGCTCCGAGCTCGGTCGCCGGATCCGACGATCGTTCATCCCCGGGTCACCCGACCAGGTGCTCCTCGTCGCGGACTACTCGCAGATCGAGCTCCGCGTCCTCGCCCATCTCTCGGGTGACGACGGGCTCCGGGATGCCTTCGAGGCGGGAACGGACATCCACGCCGCCACCGCCGCGACCGTCTTCGGATTGCCGCTCGATCAGGTCGATCCGGAGCTCCGCCGTCGGGCGAAGATGGTGAACTACGGATTGGCGTACGGCATGAACGCGTGGGGTCTCGCTCAGCGTCTCGACATCCCGCCCGACGAGGCGGAGGAGATCCTGAGCGGCTACTTCGAGGGGTTCCCGAAGATCCGCGACTACCTCCGCGCCCAGGTGGATCGGGCGCGGATGGACGGGTTCACCGAGACCATCCTCGGCCGGCGCCGGTACATCCCGGAACTGACCAGCGGGAACCGGAGGCTGCAGGCCCTGGGAGAGCGGCAGGCCTTGAACGCCCCGATCCAAGGCAGCGCCAGCGACGTCTTCAAGGTGGCGATGATCCGTGTGGACGAGGCCCTGCGCGAGCGGCCGGAGCTCGACTGCCACATGCTCCTGACCGTTCACGATGAGCTGGTCTTCGAGGTGCCGCAGGATCACGTGGAGGAGGCTGCGGCGGTCGTCGCCGATCGGATGGAGCAGGCGATCGACCTCGAGGTTGCCCTGCGCGCCGACGTCGGCTGGGGTCCGAACTGGGCCGAGGCGACGCCCGCCGGACACTAACGGCGCCGCATCCCATTGACGCCGTTCTCGCAGCGTACGTAACCTCTCGCTCGGCCCGCGGGGTTCGCGTCCCGCGCCGGAGGCAAATCCGAACACGCCCTCGGCGAAGCGTCCCGCGTGGCGGAAGGAGACGGACGATATGAGTGACGAGACGACGGTTGCGTCGGAGGAGCAGGAGGCCCTGGCAGCGACGCCGGTGGACCTGGCCCCCGAACCGCCGGCGACCCCGACCAAGGCGGACGAACAGCCCGACCTGACCCCCGAAGAGCTGATCGCGGCGCTCGAGGCTTCGTTCCGCGACTTCAAGGACGGCGACATCGTCGAAGGCGAAGTCGTGAAGATCGATCGCGACGAGGTCCTCCTGGACATCGGTTACAAGTCCGAAGGGGTGATCCCTTCGAAAGAACTTTCGATCCGCCACGACGTCGACCCCAACCAGGTCGTGAAGGTCGGGGACCGGATCGAGGCCCTCGTGCTCCAGAAGGAGGACAAGGAGGGCCGGCTGATCCTGTCGAAGAAGCGCGCGCAGTACGAGCGCGCCTGGGGCAGGATCGAAGAGGTCATGCATTCTGGCCAGACGATCACGGGTCCCGTGATCGAGGTCGTGAAGGGTGGTCTGATCCTCGACATCGGCCTGCGCGGCTTCCTGCCGGCATCGCTCGTCGATCTGCGCCGGGTCCGGGACCTGCAGCCGTTCGTCGGACAGGAGCTCGAGGCCAAGATCATCGAGCTGGATCGCAACCGCAACAACGTCGTCCTGTCGCGTCGCGCCTTCCTCGAGGAGTCGCAATCGGAGGGTCGCAAGACCTTCCTGCAGTCCCTCCAGAAGGGCGAGCGCCGCAAGGGAACGGTCAGCTCGATCGTCAACTTCGGCGCGTTCGTCGATCTGGGAGGCGTCGACGGGCTGGTCCACGTCTCCGAGCTGTCCTGGAAGCACGTGGATCATCCGCAAGAGGTGGTCTCGGTCGGTCAGGAGGTCGAGGTCGAGGTCCTCGACGTCGACCTCGACCGAGAGCGGGTGTCGCTGTCGCTCAAGGCGACGCAGGAAGATCCGTGGAAGGAGTTCGAACGCACGTCCCAGGCCGGCTCGGTCATCACCGGGACCGTCACCAAGCTCGTCCCGTTCGGGGCGTTCGTCCGGGTCGCCCAGGGCATCGAGGGTCTCGTCCACATCTCAGAGATCAGCCACGAGCACGTAGATTCCCCGGAGTCCGTCCTGCAGGTCGGCCAAGAGGTCCAGGTGAAGGTCATCGACGTCGATGTCTCTCGCCGCCGCGTCTCCCTTTCGATGCGACAGGTGGCCGCGGCTCCGCCGAAGCCGAAGGAGATCGAGGTCGAGAAGGAGGAGCCGGAGCGCGAGGCCGGCCCCGAGATGTCGACCGCGATCGAGGTTCCCCAGGAGATCCTGGACGCCGTCGCCGAAGCCGAGTCGACCACCCCCGAGGACGGTGGCGTGAGCGCTGACGTCGTCGTGGCGGTGACCGACGAGACAGCTGCTGGAGCGCCCGGCGAAGCCGATGCGTCCGCGGGAACCGCGCCAACGGAGCCGGCGGCGGATGCCGCCGTCGAAGCGGAGGCCGCGCCCGAGGCCGCGCCGGAAGCCGAGGAGCCTGCGGCGGAGGCCACCGATGAAGAGGTCTCGCTCGAAGCGATCCTTCAGGACCTGAAGCGGCGCGAGGGCCGGAACGAGTAGCGGGATCGGATGATCCTCGTAGGGCTGACGGGAGGGATCGGGTCGGGGAAATCGACGGTCGCGGACCTGCTTCGGGAGCGCGGCGCCGTCGTCCTGGATGCCGACGACTTCGCCCGGGCGGCGGTGGTCGCCGGATCCGAAGGGCTCCGCAAGGTGATCGAACGCTTCGGTCCGGAGGTGCTGGGACCGGACGGTGAGCTGGATCGTCGGAAGCTCGCATCGATCGTCTTCGCCGATCCGGCGGCGCTGTCGGACCTGGAGGCGATCGTGCATCCCGAGGTCCGGAGGATGTTCGCGGATGGCATCCAGGAGAACCTCGACAGCCAGGGCATCGTCGTCCTCGTCAACCCGCTGCTGATCGAGATGGGGACCCACCGTGACTGCGACATCGTCGTGGTTGTCTCCACGTCGATCGAGACCCAGATCGCGAGGTCGGTCGCGCGGGGCATGGACGAGAGCGATGTTCGCGCTCGGATCGCGGCGCAGCTGCCCTTGGCCGAGCGCGCGCAGGCGGCCGACGTGCTGATCGACAACGAGGGGACCCTCGACGAGCTCCAGCACGAGGTGGATGTGCTCTGGCACGAGCTGCAGGACCGGGCCGCGGCTCCCGTCTGAACGCGTCGGTATCCTTTCGCCCGTGCGGTTCCGGGCGGTGTTCTTCGATGCGGGGGAGACGCTCGTGCATCCGGCTCCCTCGTTCCCCGAGTTGTTCGCCCAGATCGTGACGAACGAGGGGTATCCGCGCGAGCCGGTCGCGATCAGCGAAGGCCTCGCGATGGTCACCGACGAGTTCCGGCGGGCGTCCGACGAGCACGCGCTCTGGACGACCACGCCGGAACGGTCCCGCCGGTTCTGGCTGGGTGTGTACGACCGGTTCCTCGAGGTGCTCGACCTCCCGCGCGACGACGGCCTCGCCGATACGTTGTACGCGGCCTTCACGGATCGAACGAACTACGCGTCGTTCGACGACGTTCGGACGGCGCTCACGTCGTTGCGGGACGCGGGCATTCGGCTCGGCGTGATCTCCAACTACGAGGCGTGGCTGGAAGATCTCCTGCGGGACCTGGAGCTCACCTCGTTGCTGTCCGTCCGCGTCGTCTCGGGGGTCGAGGGCGTTGAGAAGCCGGACCCCGCGATCTTCCATCTGGCGCTCGAACGGATCGGCCTCCCGGCGGCCGACGTCGTCTACGTGGGGGACGTGCCCGACTTCGACATCGATCCCGCCGCCGCCGTGGGGATGTTCCCGGTCCTGATCGATCGCCGGGGCCGGCATCCGGATTTCGCCGGTCCTCGCGTCCGCGATCTCCGCGAGCTGCCGGCGCTGTTGGAGGTCTCGTGACCGAGGATCGGCTCTACGCCCTGGGCGAGGCGAACGCGGAGTTGCCGGACCTGCGCGAGCGCTTGCCGCGGCTCCGTGTCGCCCGCGACGGGTTGATCGCGGCCAGCGAACGGATCAAGGAGGCGGTGGCGAGCGATGGTGGCGGGGTCGCCGAGCCGGGGTGGTTCGCCCACCAGCAGACGCTCAAGACCGAGCTCGAGCATCTGGCCGAGCGCGGGATCCTCCTGCGCGATCCCGAGATCGGACTGGTCGACTTCCCCGCCGAGCGCGACGGCCGCCGCGTCTACCTGTGCTGGCGGCTCGGCGAGGACGAGGTCGCCTGGTACCACGAAGAGAACGCGGGCTTCGGCAGCCGGAAGCCGCTATGACCGAGCGGCCCGTCGTGGTCGTGTGGCGTGCGGCGAACGCCGATCACCTCCCGGGGATCGAGGCGGCAAGAACGGTCGCCGACATCCGGTTCGCGCAGGACGCCCCGGCGCTGCGGCCGGCGCTCGATGAGGCCGAGGTCCTCTTCTTCCACCACGGTTCGAAGCCCGAACTGGAGGCGGCGTGGCCGCTCGCGACGAAGCTCCGATGGATCCAGTCGGCGAGCGACGGTGTGGACGGGCTGCTGTTCCCCGCGCTCGTGGAGAGCGACGTCGAGGTCACGAACGGGCGGGGCGTCTTCGACGACGCGATCGCCGAGTGGGTGATCGGGGCGATGCTCGCGATGGTCACGGGTCTCGACCGCTCGATCGTGTCCCAGACCGAACGCCGTTGGGACGACGATCGCGGGACCGAGCGCCTCGCCGGGAAGCGCTTCCTCGCGGTCGGGCCCGGGCCCATCGGCCGGGCCGCGGCGCGGCGCGCGCGTGACCTTGGCATGTCCGTGGCGGCGGTCGGGCGCGCGCCGCGCCCCGACGATCTGTTCGAGCGGATCGGGGGGCCGGGCGACCTCCATCCGATGCTCGCGGAGGCCGACGTCGTGCTCGACGCATTGCCGCTGTCTCCGGGAACGCACCACTTCTTCGACGTGGCCGCCTTCGCGGCGATGAAGCCCACCGCGCGCTTCCTCAACGTCGGTCGCGGGGCGACGGTCGACGAGGCGGCGCTCGTCGCCGCCCTGGAGCGCGGCGGGATCGGCGGCGCCGCGCTCGACGTCTTCGAGGAGGAGCCCCTCCCGGCGTCGTCGCCGCTGTGGACGCTCCCGACGGTGATCGTCTCGCCCCACATCTGCGGGGACTTCGATGGCTGGGAGCGCGCGGTCGTCGACGTCTTCCTCGACAACCTCGGTCGGTTCATGCGGGGCGAGACGCTCCGCAACCGGGTCGACACGCGGGTGGGCTTCGGCATCGGGTAGGGTCGATCGGATGAGTGAGCGCGTCGTCGAGGTGCACGATCTCCGCAAGAGCTACGGCGACGTCGAGGCCGTTCGGGGGATCTCGTTCCACGTCGATCATGGCGAGGTCTTCGCGATGCTCGGACCGAACGGGGCGGGCAAGACGACGACCACCGAGATCCTCGAGGGGTACCGGACCCGGAGCGCCGGCGACGTGACGGTGCTCGAACGCGATCCCGCGAGACGGGAGCGCGCGCTGAAGGAGCGCGTCGGGATCGTGCTCCAGTCGACGGGCATCGACCCGTTCCTCACCGTCACCGAGACGATCGAGATGTATGCCGGGTATTACCCGTCTCGCCGGCCGACCGACGA
>DATAEV010000291.1:0-7786 GCA_036257875.1 Actinomycetota bacterium
CACGGTGGCGACGAGGAGGAGGAGCGCCCCGAGCTCGATGCGTTCTCGGAGCGATCCGCTCCAAGGCTTCTGGAACAAGACGAGGAGGAACGGGGCAACGACCAGAACGCCCATGGCGTCGCCGGTCCACCACACCGCCCATCCGGCCGGGAACTTGCTTGCCGGTATGGCTCCGGAAAGGACCAACGTGCCGGCACCGATCGAAGCGCTGATGAGCATGCTCAGGAGGGCCGCCAGGAAGACGATCGCCAAGGCGTCCTGCAGTCGGTCGATCTCTCTTCGGAAGCCCACCCTCACGAGAAGGAGCGCCGCAACGATCGGAGCGAGCGTATTGCCCGCTGCCGTCGCGGCGGCGGCGAGGCCGTTCGTGCTGATGGGCAGGTTGACCGCGAGAGCCGCCAGCGCGACGCCCGGCCACACGCGCCACCCGAAGATGAGGAGCGCCACGACCGCGATGCCCGTCGGTGGCCACAGCGGCGTCACGTTCCGCTCGATCAACGCGAGCCGCAATCCGACGACAGCCGCCACGTAGTAGGCGCCACCTACCAGGACCACCTTGCCGGCATATCGAAGAAGCGTCGACCTGCTGATGTGCTCCGGCTGACTTCCCAGAGCCTTCAACAGCGGCCCTTCACGAAGGCTCATCGAGCCGTCTCCTCCGCTCCGGATCGTCGCATCGAACCAGCGTAGCCCCGGTCGCTCTCCGTGCGCCACGCCGATCGATCAGCTCTGGGAACCGTCGGGGTGGGCTTGACTCGTTCGAACCGGGACGGGACTCGGGACGTTCCCGGAACGTCCAGCATTCATCCGGAACACGACAACATTCGGTGCCCCCGGGAGGAATCGAACCTCCGACACACGGTTTAGGAAACCGATGCTCTTCTCCACTGAGCTACGGGGGCGAGGCTGTAGCAGGCATCACGCAAACCCACACCAACCAAGAGCATCCAACACCCAGGGTCCAGCCAGCAACGTCTCCCGGCGCCCCATCTGCGCGCCGGGAGTCGTTCTAGACGGCGATCGGAACCGGCCTTACGACCAGACGTCCCCCGTGATCGGGTCCGCCGTCGCTGCGTTGTTCGCGTAGGTCCCGATCCCGAACCCGTCCTCCAGCGTGCGGAGCAAGCCGTAGTGGTTCCGGAGATCGGTATACGTGCCGGGGACCACCTGGGGCCCGACCATCGCGAGCAGGACGTTCCCGCCGCCGAACTTCGAGCCGTTGTTCGCGCCGCCGCCCTGACCCTCGTCATAGGTTACGATCACGAGCGCATCCGGATAGGTCGCCTGGATCAGCGGCACCTCGCGCGCGAGGAAGTCATCGAACTGCGTGATGGGGTTGCCGGCGGCCGTGCAGTTGTCGTGTCCGTCCTCGCACATGTTCGGGACGACGTAGTTGAACGCCGAGGCCGCGTGGTCGCGGAGGGCGCTATTGAACGCGGTCATGTCGTTCGGTCCGGTCGTGCCCGCCGGGATCACGTTGTCGGTGCAGAGACTCGAGGGGTTCGCGTAGTCGCCGACAACGCCCGTGTAGTACTCGGCGGGGCTGTGCTTCGGACGGTAGGAGTTCAGGGTCTTGTCGGCGCCGGCGTTCAGCAAGTAGCAGGGAGACGGCATCGACTCCATCCACGGTCGTCACCTGGTTGGGCCGCGTCGCGCTGGTGATCATCGCGTTCGCGTCCGGGGCCGGCCTCGTGCGCGACGGGATCGACATCCTCGGCTGACCGATCAGGAGGAGTGACCCGACGGGGTCCCCGATGTGGTGGCCGAGCGGTTGGGTCCGAGCAGCTGCAGGAAGATGAGGAGGCTGCTGACCAGCAAAGCCGGGACGTACATGGTCACGATGACCCAATTCACACCGAGCGGATACGTGAACACGCTGAATCGGATCGATTGGATGATGGCGTTCACGGTGTCGAGCATGCCGACGCTGACACACACCCAGACGAGCGCGATGGCGAGCGGCAGACGCCGCCGGAGGGCGAGCAGCGCCAGGAGTGCGAGGGCCGCGGTTGCCAGGTCGCCGTATCCGATCATCTCTCGGAACTCCGTCGGCACGCCGGGCCGACGGCTCCCGGAGCGAGGATCGTCCCGCCGACGATGCGGAAGGCATGGACCCATAACAATGGCACCAAGGCCAACTCCAGCGACAGACGAGAAAGACGCGGCGTGACGTACCAGAGTGGGATCAGTCCATACACCGCCAGGCTCAACGTGAATCGGATCCCGAACAACGCGATCGGTTCGATCATCCTCTCCTGCTCGAGGGCACGATAGAACATGGATCGCAGGGGATTCCTCCGACGAGCCGGCGCCGTGGTGCTGGCGAGCCCGTCCCTTACCGCGCTGTTCGCATCGTGCACGCGAGCCACGAGCGCCTCAACCACGACCACTCCGCCGACCTCAACGGTCAGCGTCTCCGCCAAGCTGTCCTGGGATGAGCTCGCCGCGAGTCTCGACGGCCGGCTGATCCGGCCGGGGACGCCGGGCTACCCGGTCGCCCGCCTGGGCTACGACCCGCGGTTCGACGACGTGCGTCCGCGCGCCATCGTGATGGCGACCACGGCGCGCGACGTCGCGCGGACGATCCTGTTCGCGCGCGACCATGACCTCGCGTTCGCCGCGCGATGCGGCGGACACAGCTACGGCGGGTATTCGCTCTCGAACGGGATCGTGATCGACGTCTCGGAGATGTCGACGGTTCGAACATCAGCAGGAACGGCTACGATCGGCGCCGGCGCGAAGGTGATCGACGTCGCGGCGGGCGTCGCCGCCACGGGCGCGGTGATCCCGGTCGGCACGTGCGCGACCGTCGGCATCAGCGGGCTGACGCTCGGCGGTGGCCAAGGGGTCGTCGGCCGGCGGTTCGGTCTGACGTGCGACTCGCTCCGAGCGGCGACGGTGGTGCTCGCCGACGGTCGCATCGTGCAGTGCGACGAAGCGAACGCGCCGGACCTCTTCTGGGCGCTCCGGGGAGCGGGCGGCGGCAACTTCGGTGTCGTCACGTCGTTCACGTTCTCGTCCCACGCGCTCGCGGGGATCACGGCGTTCTCCCTGTCGTGGCCATGGTCGGACGCCGAGGACGTGGTCGCCGCGTGGCAAACGTGGGGCCCGAACGCTCCAGCCGCGCTCTGGTCCAGCTGCCGCATCCGATGGATCCCCGGCACGGGTCCGACGGTGTCGGTGAGCGGCGCCTGGTCGGGTCCGCCGTCGGCGTTGGCGTCGCATCTGGACGAGTTGGCAGCCGCGTCGCGCCATGCGCCGTCACGGTCGACCGTGACGATGTCGCCCCTCGACGCCGCGAAGTACTTCGGCGGGTGCAGCAGCTACTCGATCGGGGAGTGCCGTCTCACGGAACAGGGTAGCCGGCTGGCGCGCGAAGCATCGCTCGCGAAGTCCGACTTCTTCGATGGAGCGATCGGCGCCGCGGTCGTGCGAGCGGCACTGGACCTGATCGACGGCCGGGGTGCAGCGGCTGCGCTCGCGCCGCAGACAGCCGGGGTGCTCTTCGACGCGTGGGGCGGCAGGATCGCCGCCGTCGCCGCGGATGCGACGGCGTTCCCGCATCGGGACGCCGCGTTCCTCGCGCAGGAGTTCGTGACGTTCCACGGTCCGATCACCGACGCGACGCTGGCCGCGAACGACCGGTGGCTCACGAACCTCTGGCGCACACTCCGGCCGGCAGCGAGCGGCTTCGCGTACGTGAACTACATCGACCCGGAGCTCCGCGCCTGGCTCTACGCATACTACGGCGACAACCTCGCTCGGCTGGTCGACGTGAAGCGCCGCTACGATCCCGACGACGTGTTCCGGTTCGCGCAGAGCATCCCCACGACGATGCCTGCCTGAGCCAGAGCGCAGGCAGGCATCGTCGCTTCGTCGAGAAACCTCCCTATGTTTGCGTCTCGACGATCGTCGGTGTCCGCGATGGCGCGTTGTTCGGGAACACCGCGAGGATCGACGGATCGTCGCCGGTTCCCGCTGAGCCGACCGAGACGCTGATCGGTGTTGCGTTGTCGCAGTCGCCGCCACCGAAGAACCCCTGGCAGACGAGCGGATCGATCTGGAGCGCCGGGTCGATCGCATTCAGCGTCGGCGCGTACGTCCCCGTCCCGCTGTCCAGGTCCCCGGCCGTGTCGCAGAACTGCCCGGGAACGTCGCCCGAGAACCGGCCGGTGCACGACGTCACCTGATACGAGAGCGTCGGCGTCCCGTCGGAGAGCCCGATCGCGCCGGCGTCGACCGCCAGTCCGGTCAGGTTCGTGTTGTAGACGGAATAGTCGGCGAAGTAGTTCGCCACCGGGTTGTTGAACGGGTCGGGGAGCGACAGGTCGTAGACGACCACGTTTCCACCCGCGCCCGGCGGCTTCACGATAAGGTAGTCCGCCTGGAGTGCGTCGTCGGCGAACACCCCGTCGGCGCCCACGTCGACCTTGACGTCGATCTCGAGCGTCTCGGTCGTGTTCCGGACCCCCGCCCCCTGCACGACGAACTCGACCGGCTCGGCCGGCGTGTCGTCGTTCGTGAGGAACGAGAGCCAATCGATGCCGGCGAGGGCGTCTAACCCCGTCGGCTCTCCCTCGGGGGCGCCGTCGATCGTCGATCCGGTGAACGAGCGAGCGCCGACCGCGACGATGTCCTCCTCGCCGGTGCTTCCGACGGGGTCGGTGGCGCCGAGGAGATACAGGTCACCGTGCGAGACGCCGGCGCCCGTGTTGTCGAGCGTCATCGTCGCCGGACCTCCCGTCAGATCGAGGGAGGACTCGGACAGCGAGTCGGCAGACGCGGCGAGCGGTGCGGCGTGCCACGCCAGCTGGAGGACGTCCGCGTGCGGTCCGTTCTGGTTGATCGTGACCGTTCCGTCCATGTTCGGCTGGTAGTAGTACCAACCGAACTCTTGCTCGGCCGGACTGAGGAAGGAGGGGTCGAGGCTCAGCCGCAGCCACACCTTCTCCTGCTTCCCGGGTGCCAACGAGAACGACTTCGTCGACGAGAACGTCGTGCCGTTGAGCGACAACGAGAGGCCCGTCATGCCGGGGTCGTAGTCCGAGAACCGGTCGCTCGCGGACACCCCGTAGGTGTGCGTCACGGCGTCGTAGTTCTTCACCCAGAAGGCGCGGGTCTGCGAGGTCGTCGCCGACTGGTAGCGCAGGCTGTACGACAAGCTTCCCGGCCACGCGAGCGAACGCGCGATCGCCGACTGGAAGACCCGGATCCGCCCGGATCCCATCACGGTCGCGGGCACCGGCGTCGACAGGTCGTTGTTCTTCATCGCCCGGGTGGCCTGGTCCATCATCAACGCCTTGATCTGCGCCGGGGCCCACCTGGGGTGGAGCTGCCGCAGCAGCACGGCGGCACCCGACACGTGCGGAGCCGCCATCGACGTGCCGGACAGCACCGCCGCACCGTCACCGGTTCCGACACCGGCCGACGTGATGTCGGCGCCGGGAGCGGAGATGTCGGGCTTCAGGTCGTTCGTGAGCCGTGCAGGCCCGGCGGAGGTGAAGTCCGTCATCGAGTCCGCGAAGCCCGGGATCGGGGCGGGGTCGGCATGGATCGTGACCGTGGTCGCGACCGTGTTGAAGTTGCTGTTCGCTGCGTCGGGACTGACCGTGTCGCCGAGCGTCTCGGAGTCGTTCCCGCTGAGCATGACCGCGGGGACCGTCACCTCGGCCGCGTGGTCGCCCGGCCCCAGACCGAAGGGGAACCCGCCGAACCCGTTCCACAGGATGACACCGCCGGCGTTCGCCTCCTGCGCGAAGAACACCTTCGTGGTGCCGTCGCAGTCGCCGGCCCCCGTCGAACCCTTATAGATGAGCGCGATGTGCCCCTGGAAGTCCGCACCCCCCACGGCGGAGCAGAACATCTGGTCCGTCGGCGCGGGGTTCGCCGGGTCGGCCGGGGGATCGAACTCGCGACCGTCGATCACCTGGTCCGTGATGTCGGTGTCGATCGCCCCGGACCAGTCCTGCCGAACGATGATGCCGTTGTCGGTGAGAGGGGTGGGCGGGGTGTCGATCGAGAGCGTCTGCGCCACGAACTGATCCACCGAGGCCGCGACGGAGATCACGCCGCGTGCGTTCGCCGGCGTCCCCGTGATGTATGCGGATCCTCCCGCCGGCTGGTTGCCGGAGTTCCCGGCCGAGGCGACGAAGACGGTGCCCAGGTCGACCACCCGCTGCGCCGCGACCGCCTCGACGGAGTTCAACGTTCCGTAGTCGACGCCACCGGAGAAGGACAGGACATCGGCGTGGTCGCTCGTGTCGCCGTCCTGGTTCGGGTCGACGGCCCGCTCGTACGCGGCGACGAGCACGTCGTCGGTCGAGTTGCCCACGTCCCACACCTTGTAGGCGAGGATCTTGACCTTCGGCGCCACGCCGGCTCCGACCTTGCCGGGCACACCGATCCCGCAGCAGGTGCCGCCGGTGTGCGTGCCGTGGCCGTCGCGATCGAGCGGGTCGAAGTCGGGACGAGGGATGTCGTTCGAGGTGTCCCCGTCCAAGACGTCGTAGTTCGACCCCACGAAGTCGAATCCGCCGCTCACCTTCTTGGTGGGGAAGGTGCCCGGCTCGACGACGTTCGGGTCGTTGTTCTCGTAGTCGGCGGGATTGCCCGATCCGCCGAAGTCCTTGTGCGTGTAGTCGATGCCGGTGTCGACGAGCGCGAGGGTCATCCCCTGCCCCCGCGCGCCGAACTTGTTCCAAACCTTCGTCGCGCCGATGAACGGCACGCTCGTGGAGTTGTCGAGGGTCACGATCGAGACCGGTTGCACGGAGGCCACGTCGGGGCGGTTCGCCAGATGTTGCGCGGCGGCGCGTGACAGTACGGCCGAGAACGCGTTGATGAGCGTGCCGTACCGGAACACGACCTGCCCGCCCAGCGATCTGGTTTGCGCCAGGGCGCCTGCCTGCGCCGCGAGGGCGCTCGTCCGCGCCTGCCGCTCGGCGAAGCCAGTGAGCGTCCGGCCACCCCGAACCTGATCGGCAACCGACGGCGCGTCCATCACGACGTAATAGCGGGAGAGTCGCTGGGATGCTGCGACGGCGGGCACGAAGCCCTTCAGCGATGTCTCGATGTGGCGTGTGGCGCGAGGATCCGCAGCTGCGCGGGTCCTCGCGATGGAGGAGCCAGGGACGGTCGCGATCAACGCTACGACGCCGGCGACGGCCACGAGCGTACGAGCCTTCATCCGATTCCCCTCTCTCGTGCGGTGTGTCTCGCCGCCGGTGATAGGCGGGGGCCGTCGGCAAAGCGTCACCATATGCTTCCGTGCCCGTTGCTACGGTGTCAAACCGCGAGGCGAGGGGGTACGCATGCTGCAGATCCGTCGGGACGCCCAGATCCATGCGGAAGAGGGCGGGTGGTTCGCCGCACGCTGGCACTTCTCGTTCGACCGCTACCGCGACCCCGACCAGATGGGCATCGGGCCGTTGCGGGTCTTCAACGACGACCGGCTGGTCGCCGGCGCCGACTGGCCGATGCATCCGCACGCGGACGTCGAGGGACTCACCTACGTGGTCGAGGGAACCTTCGAGCACGCGGATTCGCTCGGAGAGGACGGCACATTGCAGCCCGGCGGCGTCCAACGGATGACCCTCGGCTCCGGCGCCCTGCACTCGGAACGCAACGGGTCGAAGACCGAGCCGATGCGCTTCCTCCAGTTCTGGATCCTCCCCGATACGCCCTCGTTGCCGCCGAGCGTCGAGCAACGCCAGTTCTCCCGCGAGGATCGGTCCGGCCGGCTGCTCAAGGTGATCGGGCCGGAGGGCGGCGACGTCGTCGCGGTCCA
>DATAEV010000335.1:0-1656 GCA_036257875.1 Actinomycetota bacterium
CATGTAGGCGAGCTGGCTGATCGTCGAGTACGCGAGCACGCGCTTGATATCGTCCTGCGTGAACGCCATCAGCGCCGCGCCAAGCATCGTGACGCCGGCCACGACAGCGACGATCTGCAGGACGATGGGGTCCGCATCCAGGAACACGATGAACAGCCGTCCCACGAGGTAGACACCCGCGGCGACCATCGTCGCCGCATGGATCAGCGCCGAGACGGGCGTCGGGCCGGCCATCGCGTCGGGGAGCCACACGTGCAGGGGGAACTGTGCCGACTTGCCGATCGTGCCGCCGAAGAGCAGCAGGGCCGCAGCCGACACCAGCCCGACCGAAGCGCCGCCGCTCGACACGATCTCGGAGATCTTCGGGATGTTCGAGGTCGTGAACCCGGTCATGAAGATCAGTACGAAGATCCCGAACATGAACGGGACGTCGCCGACCCGGGTGGTGATGAAGGCTTTGATCGCGGAACTCGAGTTGACGTGGTCCTCCCACCAGTGGCCGATCAGCAGGTAGGAGCAGACGCCCATGACCTCCCAGCCGACCAGGAGTTGGAACAGGTTGTTCGCGAGGACGACCACGAGCATCGCGCTGGTGAACAGCGAGAGCACGACGTAGAACCAGGTGTACCGGACGTCGCCCTTCATGTAGCCGAGCGAGTAGACGTGGACGCACAGGGAGATCGACGTAACAACGACCAGCATCACCGCCGTGAGCCCGTCGACGTAGACGCCGACCTCCTGGTGCAGCTGGCCGATCTGGAACCACGGGATCGACGCCTCGTAGAACCCCCGCTCGCCGCCCACGAAGGTCCCCAGGACGCCCAGCGACATGACGAGGGCCGCGGCCAGCGCGGTGATGCCGTAGACCGAGCCCTTGCCCGGCGTGCGCTTGCCGATGAACAGCGTGAACGCCGCGGCGACCGCCGGCAGGAGCGCGATCAGCCAGGAGTAACGCAGGAACCAGCTCGGGTCGTGGATCGCCTTGACGATGGATTCGGCGGACTCGGCGGCTACCACTTGAGGAGGTTCACCTCGTCCACGTTGATCGTCTCCCGGTTGCGATAGATCAGGATCACGATCGCCAGGCCGATGCCCACCTCGGCGGCCGCCACCGTGATCACGAACAGCGCGAACACCTGGCCGGTGAGGTCGTGGAGCGCCGCGCCGAACGCGACGAGGTTGATGTTGACCGCGTTCAGCATCAGTTCGATCGACATCAGCACCAGGACCCCGTTCCGCCGCGCGAGCACCCCGTACACGCCGGTCGAGAACAGCGCCGCCGACAGGAAGAGCACCAGCGGGAGCCTGATCACGGGCGATCTTCCTTCCTCGATAGCACGATCGCCCCGATCAGCGCCGCCAGGAGCAGGAAGGAGATGACCTCGAACGGGAGGACGAACCGACTGAAGATGGACGACCCGACCGCGGCCACCGACCCCTCGAGCGGGTCGATGCGAGCGGCGTCCCAGTCGAAGGCTCCCTGGATCAGGTAGACCAGGCCGGCGAGGATCGCGGCCCCCACCAGGAACGCCACGCCGCGCCGCTGGTTGTCGAGCGCCTCGCGCCCGATCGGCGCCTTCGTGAGCATCAGCCCGAACAGGAACAAGATCACGATCGCGCCGACGTAGATGAGGATCTGCACCCACGCGACGAACT
>DATAEV010000297.1:0-13802 GCA_036257875.1 Actinomycetota bacterium
CGGACCTTTGGGGCCACCCGTCAGGTACCACGCCGCACCGAGCACGACGACGACCACCGCGAAGCCGGCGACGGCGGGACGCCAGGCTCGGCGGATCAACAGGATGGGCGCGAGCGCCAGCGGCCAGAGCTTCGCCATCACGGCGAGGCCCAGGGCGGCTCCTCCCAGGGCCTCGCCGCGATGCTTCGTCCAGGCGATCGCCCAGGCCGCCAGGGCCACCGAGACCAGGTCGAACCGCAGGTAGATGAACGATAGGAGTGGGAGCCCGAGCAACAGGTACACGATCGCGGGGCGCCGCCCCCAGCCCCACGCGAGCGCGGACGCTGTGGCGAGATCCGCGATGAAGGCGAGCAGGGCGATCCGAGCGACCGTCGCCGTCGCCCCGTCGCCCCCGATCGTCCGATCGGTGGCGGTCTCCAACGGCATCGTCGCGACGGGGAAGTTCCGGTAGGGGGTAGCCGGCGACGTAGCGATCCGCTCGGCCTGCAGGATCTGGATGTCGGTCACGGGACGCCGCCCGGCACCCAGGACGACGAGCGCGAGGACGAGGACCCGGACCGCCACCAGTGCCACCGGCAATGCGCTGCGGCCGGGAGAGATGTCGCGCGCCTGCGGGGCCCCGTCGGACATGGTCCTCAACCGTAGCGGTCACCGGAGCCGATGACGAGAAGGATGCGTGGCGGTAGGGCGATATCAGCGGTGCTCGCGAGCGTGCTCGCATCGCTCGTGGTGGTCCCCGGCCCGGCCGGTGCCACGTCCGTGCCGGGAACGACGTGCGCGGTCTTCCCTCGGAACAACGTGTGGCACATGAACGTCTCGGCGCTGCGGGTGAACGCGAGGTCCGCAGTGTGGAAACGGGCGACACACGCCGGTACGACGTTCCTCCATCCCGACTTCGGACCGCCCTCCTACGGCATCCCGTACGCCGTCGTCGGCGCGGGACACGCGAAGGCGTCCGTGAACTTCACGTATGCGAACGAGAGCGATCCCGGCCCGTACCCGTTCGGACCCGACATCCCGATCGAGGGTGGCTCGGACCGCCACGCGCTCGTCATCGATCGCAGCGACTGCACGCTCTACGAGCTGTTCGGGGCTCGCTGGAACGGCGGGGATCCGAAGGCTGGGAGCGGCGCGATCTTCCGTCTGACGGGTCCGAAGGCGAACCGGCTGCGACCGGCCGGATGGACCAGCGCCGATGCCGCGGGACTTCCGATCTTCGCCGGCTTGTTGCGCTACGACGAGGTGAAGGCGGGGCTGGTCGATCACGCGATCCGGATGACTGTCGGATGCACGCACGACGCCTTCATCTGGCCTGCTCGACACGCAGCCGGAACGAGCGATCGCCGATGCCCGCCGATGGGCGCTCGGTTCCGGCTTCGGGCCTCCTTCGGTGTCGGTCGGTTCGCGCCGAACGTCCGTCTGGTCCTCCGAGCGATGAAACGGTACGGGCTCATCGTCGCCGACAACGGGAGCGACTGGTACTTCCAAGGAGCGGTCGACTCCCGCTGGACGTACCGCTTCGTCGATCAGCTGAAGCGGATCCCGGCAAGCGCCTTCGTCGCCGTCGACGAACGCGGGTGCAAGGTCGCGGGTCGATCGGCGGCGTTCGCCTACGGGCCGGGATGCCCGGCACCGTCGTCAGGACCGTAGACCGAGGAAGTTCTCAACGATCCTCGGTCCCTCGGGCGTGAGGATCGATTCCGGATGGAACTGCACGCCGTATCGGGGTAGGTCGCGGTGCTGGGCGCCCATGACCAGCCCATCCTCGGTCCATGCGGTCAGCTCGAGCGCCGCCGGAAGCGCCGGCTCGACGACGAGCGAGTGATACCGGCCCGCCTCGAACGGCACGGGGAGGCCTGCGAGGATGCCCCGCCCCTCGTGGAACACGAGCGAAGCCTTGCCGTGGACGGGCTCGGTGCGATCCACGGTCCCTCCCGATCCGATCCCGAGTGCCTGGTGGCCGAGGCAAACGCCCAGGATCGGTGTCTCGGCGGGGAGCTCGGCGAGCAGCTCGGTGAAGACCCCCGCGTCGCGCGGGTGCCCGGGGCCCGGTGAGAGGACGACGGCCTCGGGATGCATCGCGAGCAGCTCCGCGGCCGGTCGCTCGTCGGACTTCACGACCCGTGTTTCTCGGCCGAGGCTCTCGATCAATTGGACGAGGTTGAAGGTGAAGCTGTCGTAGTGATCCACCACGAGGATCATGCGGCGGACGGTATCATGCGGCCTGACCGAACCAGCCCCCAGGAAGCCGCCCCAGGAAGCTGGTGGGTTGCGGCGAGAGGATGCCGCCAGGGTGACCGGAGCCACCGAGCGAATGATGCTCTCCATCGTGGTGCCGGTCTGGGGCACCCGCCACGACCTGCCCCACCTGCTTCCCGCGCTGCAGCGGGCGCTGGACGGGGTAGAGCCTCGCTCGGAGATCCTCGTCTGCGCCGCCGACCCGTCGCTGCACCACGTCGTCGAAACGGCTTCGGCCACCTTCGTCGAGTCCAAGTCGTCCGGCTACGGCGACATCCTGAGGACCGGCATCGATGCCGCGCAGGGCGAGCTGGTGATGACGATGGACGCCGACTTCGCGTACGCGGCCGACTTCGTGCCCATCATCTGGGCGCACCGCGACGACGCCGAGGTCGTGATCGGATCGAGGTACGTTCGCGGAGCGGTCGCGGAGATGGGCTTCAGCCGACGGACCGCCAGCCGGTTGCTCAACTGGGTCTACCGCTTCGGTCTCTCCGTTCCCTTCCGCGACCTCTCGAGTGGCTTCCGCCTCTACCGTCGCCGCGTGCTGCTCGACATCCAGCCGCTCGAGGCGCACGGGCTGGACGTCCTCCCCGAGATCATGGTGAAGGCACAGTGCCAGGGCTGGCGCGTGATCGAGGTGCCGTTCTGGTACCGGGGCGCCGAGCCGTGGAACCGGATGCGCATGGTGCAGTTCGGGCTGGCCTACCTCGAGACGCTAGGGCGACTCTTGAGCCTCAGGAACTCGGTCCGGGCGGCGGATTACGACAACCGCGCCTTCGATTCCTGGATCCCGCTTCAACGCAGCTGGCAGCGCCGGCGATTCGAGGTCGTCCACTCGTTCATGGGCCCGCAGGCGAGCCGCGCGACACTCGACATCGGATGCGGCTCGAGCCGGATCGTGCAGACGCTCCCCGGGGTGGTGGGCATGGATCTGGGGATGCACAAACTCCGTTGGCTCCGCGCTCCCGGCCGTCACCTCGTCCAGGGATCGCTGACCCGTCTCCCGTTCGTCGATGGTGCCTTCGATACCGTCATCTGCTCCGAGGTGATCGAGCACATCCCGAGGGATCAGGTCCACCTGGAGGAGCTCGTCCGCGTGATCGCACCGGGCGGATCGCTGATCCTGGGAACGCCCGACTACAGCCGGCGGCGGTGGCTCTTCCTGGAGTGGCTCTACGGCAAGGTGTTCCCGAACGGCTACGTGAAGGAGCACATCAACCGGTACACGCGTCGCGGACTCCAGCGGGAGCTCGAGGAGCTCGGTCTTTCGATCGAGAACGTCCGGTACGTCGGCGGATCGGAGATGATCTTCGCTGCCCGCGTCCCCGGGCCGACGTCAAGCGCCGGTGCCGCCCGCTGAGGGGGCGGGCGCGACGGCCGGGATCAACGCCGAGGCTTTCGCCTTCGTCTCGCGAAACTCGGTCTCCGGATCGGAGTCGGACACGACGCCTGCGCCCGTCTGAACGCTCGCGGATCCGTCCGTGACGACGACGGTCCTGATCGTGATGCAGAAGTCGAGGTCTCCCGCGAACGTCAGGTACCCAACGGCGCCGGCGTAGGCGCCGCGAGCGCCGGGCTCGTGTTCGGCGATCAGCTCCATCGCCCGGCGTTTCGGCGCACCGGTGACGGTGCCGGCGGGGAACGTGACCGCCAGTGCATCGAAGGGCTCCATGTCCTGGCGCAGATCGCCCTCGACGGTCGAAACGATGTGCATCACGCGGGAGAAACGCTCCACCTGCATCAGCTCGGTGAGGCGGACGGTTCCAGGTTCGCAGACGCGCCCGAGGTCGTTGCGTGCCAGGTCGACCAGCATCGCGTGCTCGGCGCGCTCCTTGGGATCGGCGAGCAGCTCGTGCTCGAGCAAGCGGTCGCGCTCGTCGGAGAGGCCGCGCGGGCGGGTCCCCGCGATCGGTCGTGCGGTGACGCGCCGCCCCTCCACGCGCACGAGGGGTTCGGGTGATGATCCGGCGAGCTCCATCCCCAGCATCCGCAGGTAGAACATGTACGGCGCAGGGTTGGAGACGCGGAGACGCCGGTAGATCGGCAGCCCACCCTCGGGTGCGGCGAAGGTGACCCGCCGGGAGGGGACCGCCTGGTAGATGTCGCCCGCGAGGATGTGCTCCTTGAAGGTCGAAACGATCTGTCGGTACCGATCGTCATCCATGTTGGCCTCGCCGTCACTCCCGCCCGCGCCGCCGGCGCCCATCAGCGAGAGCCTGGAGGCGCCGGCGAGCTGCTCGGCCAGCCCCTCGAGCGCTTGGATCCCGTCGTCGTAGCGACCCGCGGGGACGTGTGCGACGAGCACCAGCCGTTGCCGCCAATGGTCGAAGACGACGGCTCGGTCGATCAGGAGGAACCCGATCGGTGGACAGGGCGCCTCATCGGGGTGGGGAACCGGATGACCATCGAGGAGGGTCGCGGCTTCGTACGACGCGTAGCCCATCAGCCCCCCGGTGATCGGGGGCAGGCCGTCGACGCGGGGCGCGCGAAGCCGGTGGACCGCGGCGCGAAGAGCTTCGCGCGGCGTCAGGCGGCGCGACGGTTCCCCGGTGGGGAGCTCCCGCGCGACCTCCTGCAGGTGGAGACCGCCGTCGTCGACCACCATGATCGCGGCAGGATCGCCTGCCACGAACGAGTACCGACCCCATCGCTCGGATCGTTCGACCGACTCGAGCAAGATCCCCGGTCCGTGCCCGGCGACGGCGGGGAACACCGAGACGGGGGTCGCGACGTCCGCGAGCAGCTCGGCCCATATCGGCACGAGCGGCCAGTCCGTTGCCAGCCGGTCGAAGGTGTCCCGATCGGGCCGTACCACCAACGGGTGGTCCATCGATGCTCCTCCGGGAGATGCGGAACCCCGGACCGCGCATCGGTCCGGGGCGCGCGATGGTCGCACGGGCGCGGCGCGAGCGTCAACGCGCGCCTCCTCCGTACGATCCATGGACGAGGCGACGGCTATACTCGACGTGTCGAGGGGTCGTTGCACGAGCCGGAGGTGGGCGCCCGCCCACCTTTCGTTTGTAGGGGGATGGTCAGGTGGACGCGGAGCCGCTGGTGCGCCCGGTCGTGGAAGGGGCTGGGCTGGAGCTGGTCGAGGTGTCGTATCACGGCGCTCGCGGTCGTCGCGTCCTTCGGGTCACGGTCGACCGGGACGGCGGCGTCGACCTGGAGACGATCGCAACGATCTCGGAGAAGCTCACCCGGCGGCTGGATCTCGAGGACTTCGGTGAGGGGGCCTACCAGCTCGAGGTCAGCTCGCCCGGCCTGGAGCGGCCGCTGCGAACCCCGGCGCAGTTCGCACGGTGCATCGGGTGGCAGGTGGAGGTCAGGACCGCGACGCCGGTCGAGGGTTCATCGGTGCACGTCGGGACCCTGGTGGCCTCGGACGACCGAGCCATCGAGGTCGAGGTCGACGGCGTGGTGCGCCGTCTCGAGCGACCGCAGATCGCGTCCGCGCGCACGGTCGTTGACTGGGCGGCAGAGTTGAAGGGAACGCACGCTTGAATGCCGAGATGATCGCGGCGCTCCGCGAGTTGGAGCGCGAGAAGGGTATCGCCTTCGACACGATCCTCCAGGGTCTGGAGGAGGCGATGGCCGCTGCGTACAAGTCGGCATGGAAGCAGGAGCATCCGGACGCGGACGACGACTTCGTCGGGTTCCGCGCAGAGATCGACCCGGAGACCGGCGAGATGCGGATGTTCCAGCAGCAGCTCGAGGAGGTCGAGGCCGAAGACGGCGAGACCCTCGTGATGAAGGTCCTCTCCGAGGAAGAGGTCACGGTCACGGACGATTTCAAAGGGCGGATCGGCGCGCAGACGGCCAAGCAGGTGATCTTCCAGAAGCTGCGTGACGCCGAGCGCGAGATGACCTACGAAGAGTTCGCCGGGCGCGAGGGCGACGTGGTCACCGGGATCGTCCAGCAGTCTGAACGACGCTATACGCTGCTCGACCTGGGGAAGGTTGAGGCGCTCGTCCCGCAGTCCGAACAGGTTCCGTCGGAGCCGTACCGGAGCGGCGAGCGACTCAAGGCCTACATCACGGAGGTCCGTCGAGGAGCGAAGGGACCGCAGATCGTCGTCAGCCGCACCCACCCGGGCCTGCTGAAGAAGCTGTTCGAGTTGGAGGTGCCCGAGATCGCGGACGGGGTCGTCGAGATCAAGGCAGTCGCGCGCGAGCCGGGTCACCGGTCGAAGATCGCGGTGTGGTCCAATGAGCCCGCGGTCGATCCGGTCGGCGCGTGCGTTGGCCCCAAGGGTTCGAGGGTGCGCAACGTCGTGACGGAGCTCCGCGGCGAAAAGATCGATGTGGTGCCGTGGTCGGAGAACCCGAGCGAGTTCGTAGCCAACGCGCTCCAGCCCGCGAAGGTCCGAGAGGTGCGGGTCGATCCTGACACCCAGACCGCGCAGGTGATCGTGCCGGACTACCAGCTCTCGCTCGCGATCGGCAAAGAGGGTCAGAACGCCCGGCTCGCCGCCCGGCTCACCGGTTGGCGGATCGACATCAAGTCGGAGTCGCAGGCGACGGCCGTCCCGGAGGCTCCCGCGGGGGCCTGAGCCGGTGGACCGGCGTCTCGGTCCGCAGCGCTGGTGCTTCGGCCGCGGAGGGCACCGATCGAAAGACGGCGCAGCCTTCCGATCCGCGGGGAGTGCGCGGCACACATCGCTTCGCGCGGAACGAGGAGCCGTCGCGGCGCGTTCGCTCGATCCCTCCGCTCGGGCGTCGGTCCGGAGGAAGCACGTAAGCTACGAGAGGTCGTCGAAAGGGTGCAAGGGAACGGATGAGGGTTCACGAACTGGCCAAAGAGCTCGGCGTCACCAGCAAGGAACTGCTGGAGACGCTTGAGCAGATGGGCGTGAGCGGCAAGTCGGCATCGTCGAGCGTGCCCGAGGACATCGTTCCTCGCTTGCGCGCGTCCGGCGGCAAGGCAACCACCGCTCCGCCGAAGTCGCGTGAGGTGCTGGAGCCGCCGCCCCAGCCGCGGCGTGCGAAGCCCAAGCGTGTTGCGGCGGCGGCCAAGCCGGTCGCACCGGCACCGGCGGCCGTTCTGGCGCCCGTCGTCGCCGAGGCGCCCGCCCCGGCCCGGCCCCAGGCGCGCAAGCGCGCGGCTGAGAAACCGGAGCCTCCCGCGCCCTCTGGCCCCGTGCTGCAGGTCGTGCACGGCGCCACACCCCAGGTGATCGCCGAGAAGCTCGACCGATCACCCGCTGAGATCGTGAAGATCCTGTTCATGGCGGGCGAGATGGCCACCGCGACGACGTCGCTCACCGACGACGCGATCCGCGTGATCGCGGACGAACTCGGCTACACGGCCACGATCGTCGGGATCGAAGACGAGCTCAAGCTCGAGGAGCAGGAGGACGAGGCGCCGCAGGAAGGGGCGCTCGTGCCCCGCGCCCCCGTGGTCACCATCATGGGCCACGTCGACCACGGCAAGACGAAGTTGCTCGATGCGATCCGGTCCACAGACGTGGTAGCGGGCGAGTTCGGAGGGATCACGCAGCACATCGGTGCCTACCAGGTGCACGCGCGCGACCGCGAGATCACGTTCATCGATACGCCGGGTCACGAGGCCTTCACCGCGATGCGTGCACGCGGCGCCGGAGTCACGGACATCGTCGTGCTGGTGGTCGCCGCCGATGACGGCGTCATGCCGCAGACGGTGGAAGCGCTCGACCACGCGAAGGCGGCAGGCGTGCCGATCATCGTCGCCGTCAACAAGATCGATAAGGACGAGGCGGACCCCAACCGGGTCCGGACGCAGATGGTCGAGCGTGGCGTCGTCCCATCCGAGTGGGGTGGGGACTACGAGTTCGTCGACGTCTCCGCCAAGTCGAACCTCAACCTCGACGCGTTGCTGGACACGATCCTCGTCGTCGCCGACCTCGAGGAGCTGAAGGGTGATCCGACCGGCAGGGCCCGTGGGACCGTCCTCGAGGCGCACCTCGACAAGGGGCGAGGACCCGTCGCGACCGTGCTCGTGCAGAGGGGCACGATCGAGGTCGGGGATGCTTTGATCGCGGGCACGGCGTACTGCCGGATCCGCGCGATGCAGGATGAGAACGGCCGCGAGGTCGATGTCGCGGGTCCGTCCAAGCCCGTGCAGATCCTCGGCTGGAGCCACGTGCCGAGTGCCGGCGACGACTTCCGCGAGGTCGACGACGAACGAGAGGCCCGTCATCTCGCGGAAGAGCGTGAAGCTAAGACGCGTCAGGCGGAGCTCGTCACGGCGAAGCGCAAGACCCTCGAGGACCTGATGCGCGAGACCGGGCGGGCCGAGGTGATCGACCTCAACGTGATCGTCAAGGCCGACGTCCAGGGGTCGGTTCAGGCGCTCGAGGATTCGCTGCTCAAGCTTCCGCAGGAAGAGGTCAGGGTCAACATCGTTCGAGCCGGTGCGGGCGGCATCACCGAGAACGACGTCACGCTCGCGATGGCGTCCGAGGCGATCATCGTCGGGTTCAACGTGCGGCCGTCCGCAGGGGCGCGGGAGCTCGCCGAGGACGAAGGCGTGGACATCAGGACCTACCGGGTGATCTACGACGCGATCGACGACATCAAGGCAGCGCTGTCCGGTCTGTTGAAACCGGAGCAACGCGAACGGATCCTCGGAGAAGCGGAGGTTCGTCAGACCTTCCGTGTGCCGAAGCTCGGGGTCATCGCGGGCTCGTACGTCCGGAGCGGTGTGATCCGTCGCAACGCCTCCGTTCGACTGGTCCGCGACGGCGTCATCGTCTACGACGGCAAGATCGGGTCCCTGCGTCGGTTCAAGGACGATGCCGCCGAGGTCCGCGAGGGGTTCGAATGCGGGATCGGCCTCGAGAACTACCAGGACGTCAAGGAGGGGGACATCATCGAGGCCTACGAGGTCGAAGAGTTCGCCCGATCCATCTGAGCCGCCGGTGCTGGTCGCACTCGAACGCTTCGACCTGCGGATCCCCGGGTGTCGCTCGCTGAAGCAGAAGCGTCACGTCCTCACGAGTCTCACGGCCGCGCTCCGGCAGCGATTCCCCGTGAGCGTGGCCGAGGTCGAACACCAAGATCTGTGGCAGCGGGCCGCGATCGCCGTCGCCGCTGTCGGTTCCGACCAGCACCACCTCCGTCGCGTGATGCACGAGGTCGAGAAGGTCGTCGACCGGTGGGACGGCACCGAGGTGCTGGACGCCGAGCTCCAGCTCGTCTGGCCCGAGGACTGAGACGTGGCGGGTACCCTGGTCCTATGCCCCAAGGACCTCGAACGGAACGGGTTGGTGAAGGTTTCCGCGAGATCCTCGCAGAGGCGATCCAGAAGCTGAAGGACCCGAGGATCGGATTCGTCACCGTCACGGGCGTGAGGGTGTCCCACGACCTGCAGGTCGCCTGGGTCTACTTCACCGCCTTGGGTGATGCCTCGGCGAAGGCCGGCTCGCGGGCGGCGCTGCGGTCCGCGACGCCGCACCTCCGGCGGGAGCTGGGACGGCAGATCCGGCTCAAGGTCGTCCCCGAGCTCCGATTCGAGGAAGACGAGACGCTTGCGACCGGGCAGCGGATCGACCGGATCATCGACCAGCTGCATCACGAGGAGGAGGCTCCGCATGACGCCTGAGGACCTCGTCCACGCCGCCGAGGTTCTGCGCGAGGCCGACCGCGTCGCGATGGCGTGTCACGTGAACCCCGATGCCGATGCGCTCGGGTCGATGCTCGGGCTCGCGCACCACCTGGTCGCGCGCGGAACCGACGTCACGTGTTCGTTCCCCAACAACCCCCCGCACCTGCCGCGATGGGCCGACATGCTCCCGGGACTCGAGCTCCTCGTGCCGCCGAACCGGTTCCCCCGGTCACCAGGGGTGATGGTGACGTGCGACTGCGCGTCGTTCGATCGGCTGGGGATGCTCGAGCCGTCCGCGACCGCGGCGAAGGAGCTGATCTGGATCGACCACCACCGGTCGAACGACGGCAGCGGCACGATCCGGCTGGTAGACCCCGACGCCTCTTCGACGTGCGAGCTGGTGGCGAGGTTGATCGACGCGATCGGCGGAGAGCTGACGCGCGAGTCGGCGCTCTGCCTGTACGCCGGACTCGTCACGGACACCGGCCGATTCCAGTACGAGGCGGTCACCTCGCAGACGCTTCGCCTCGCCGCACGTCTCCGCGAACACGATTTCGACCACGCCCGCCTCTCGCAGGTGCTCTACGAAGACAACGGAGCCGCGTACCTCCGGCTGGTCGGCCGGGCGCTGAGCCGACTCCAAGAGGTACCCGAGGCCGAGCTCGTGTGGACGTACCTGACCCAGGGCGATCTGGCAGATGCCGGCGTCGGCCCCGGTGACACCGAGGACCTGATCGACGTCCTCCGGACGGCCCGCGAGGCGGACGTCGCGGCGATCCTCAAGCAACAACGAGACGGCCGCTTCAAGGTGAGCGTGCGCTCGCGCGGCGGGCACGACCTAGCGGTGGCCGCCGCCGCCTTCGGCGGCGGCGGTCACCGCCTCGCGGCGGGCTACACGAGCGAGCACGGCCCCGCCGGGACGATCGAGCGTCTCGTGCAGGTCCTCCGCGGACTCCCGGTCTCGTCGTGAGCTCGCCGGCGGCGGAGGGGCTGCTGCTGATCGACAAGCCACGGGGGATCACGTCGCACGACGCCGTCGCGATCGTCCGACGGACCACCCGGGTGAAGAAGGTCGGTCACGCGGGAACGCTCGACCCGATGGCGACCGGTCTGCTCGTGCTGGGCCTGGGTCGCGCGACCCGGTTGCTTCGGTTCTTGGGCGACCTTCCCAAGACCTACGAAGGGACCCTCCGACTCGGGGTCGAGACGGACACGCTCGACGCGGACGGTGCCGTGACGCGGGAGTCCGCGGTCGCCGTCACCGACGACGAGGTCGCCCGATCGATGGCGGCGAAGCTGGGCGAGTCGTCCCAACGCCCGCCGGCGTTCAGCGCCGTGAAGGTCGGCGGCCGGAAGCTGTACGACGCGGCCCGCCGGGGGGAGATGCTCCGAGCGGAGCCGCGCACGGTCCGGGTGGACCGGTTCGACCTGGTCGCGAGGAACGGCGTGGACGTCGACTTCGTGGCCGTCGTGAGCGGCGGCACGTACGTCCGCGTGCTCGCAGCCGACGTCGGGTCCGCCCTGGGGTGCGGCGCGCATCTCACGCGTCTCCGAAGGACCGCGATCGGTTCGTTCGCCGTCGGGGATGCCGGCCCACCCGACGAGCCTGGAGACGCCCTGCCCGTCGAACGGGCCGTCGCGCATCTTCCCCGTCTTGAGCTCGAGCCGGAGGAGGCGCGGGTCGCGCGGCACGGGAGCATCCTGGGGCCGGCCGGGATCGTCGGGCCGTACGCGCTGTTCGATCAGGATGGTTCGCTGCTCGGGATCTATCAAGACGACGGTCCCAAGGCGCGCCCCGAGGTGGTGCTCGCCCGGCTGGGGTAGGCTCGGACGATGTCGGAACCTCGGACCCGTACTCGATTCACCTGGAAGCGGATCGTCGGGTACGTGATCTCCGCGGCCATCGTGGTGGCCATCTTCGTGTGGGCCATCCCGAAGTACGCCGATTACCACGACGTCGCGTCGGCGATCGGGACCCTGACGCCGCTCGAGTTCTGGTCGCTGGTCGCCGCGACGATCTTCAACCTCGTGACGTACTGGTGGGCGAACCAGGCGGCGCTGCCGGGCATGGGCATCGGGAAGGCCGCGGTCCTGACCCAGACGACGACGTCGGTCGCGAACACGCTGCCCGCCGGTGGTGCGATCGCGATCGGTCTGACCTACTCGATCCTGGATTCGTGGGGATTCACCGGGACGAACGTGGCGCTGTACGTGGGCGTGACCGGCATCTGGAACATCTTCACGAAGCTCGGGCTGCCGATGCTCGCGCTCGTGTTCCTCGCGCTGAGCGGGCACCTGACACCGGCCTACATCGTGGCGGCGATCGTCGGTCTCGCGTTCCTCAGCGCCGCCGTCGTGCTATTCGCGCTCCTCTTCCGGAGCGAGCCGTTCGCGATCCGCATCGGGAACGGGCTCGCTCGGGTCGTGTCCTGGTTCCGTCGGCTCCTCCGCAAGCCGCCGGTCACGGGATGGGGTGAGGGCGCGGCTCGGTTCCGACGAGACACGATCGCGCTCGTCAAGTACCGATGGGTCCGATTGACCGTGTTCACCGTGCTGAGCCAGTTGGCCCTCTTCTTCGTGCTGTTGCTCTCGCTCCGTCACATGGGCGTCGCCGAGGAGGAGGTGTCGGCCGCCGAGGCGTTCGCGGTGTTCGCGTTCTCGCGCCTGCTGTCGGCGGTTCCGATCACCCCCGGCGGGGTCGGCCTGATCGACCTCGGGTACATCGGTGGACTGACCGCGTTCGATTCGACGGAGAAGGCGCAGATCGTCGCGGCGGTGCTGCTGTTCCGCGCGCTGACGTTCGGCATCCAGATCCCGATGGGCGCATTCACCTACGTCATCTGGCGCGTGAAGTCGGATTGGCGCCGGCCCGCCGATGTCGCCGCGCAGCGGGAGCGGGTCAGCTACTTCCCCGCTTGAACCGGCGTGTCCGGCGCTTCCTCGGGGGGGATCGGCTCCCCTCGGGCCCGGAAGATCACGTCACGGCATTCCGTGACGGCCGCAGCCCAGAAGATCGCGAGGCCCGCACCGAGCAGCGTCCCCGCCACCACGTCGGAGAACCAGTGCGCCGACAGGTAGACGCGTGACATCGACATGACGAATGCGAACCCGAGCGCCAACCACTCCCAGCGACGACGTCGCTCGCCCGCGGGGAAGAAGGCGATCACGAGCGCGACGGCGGTCGCCGCGCCCGCGACCGCGTGACCGGATGGGAACGAGAACCCGCTCGTGATCACGAGTGGGGCCGGAGGCCGGCCGCGGTGGAACCACGACTTCAGCGCGTTGAGGGCGATCTCGCTGCTGGCCCAGGTCAGGGCGAACGCGGCGCACCTGGCCCAGCGCCGTCGGAAGGCGAGCACGAGGACCGCCAGGATCCGGACCGGGATCGTGACGACGCCCCCGCCGATCACGTTCAGCACCTTGCAGATCCACGTCAGCCAGGCGTTCCGAACGTCGAGCATCCAACCGTACATCGTGGTGTCGAACCGCCCGACGAAGCGGACGGTCGTCAACGGCGCGGCCTCGGGCGGGTGTCGCCCGACCAAGAAGAGCGAGGCGACGCAGCCGGCCAGCAAGGCGAGCGACCAGAGGAACGCCCGCCGGTGGTTGGCGAGCATCTGCGGTTGCGCGCTCATCCCGGGTCCTCGCAGAGGCGGTGCGGGAGCGGTGGTCGCTCGACCGATGGGCGTCGATGAGGCATAGCCAACGACTCTAGCCCCGGGCCCGCACGCTCGTTGGCCGGATGGGCACCTCGGGTCACCTGAGGCCGGCTTCGATGGCGGCGAGGAACAGCCCCACACCGGCCACAGCCCCGACGAGCGCGCCCACCGCGTAGGCGATCCGCCGGACGCTCCACGTCTGCATCGACACCGGCGGGTGCGCCGGCGCCAGCTCCTTGAAGCGCTCCATCAAGGGACGGGGATCCCGCTCGAGCCTCGACTGCAGCTCCGTCGGGATGGCCATGCCCACCGCGCAC
>DATAEV010000001.1:0-7737 GCA_036257875.1 Actinomycetota bacterium
CCGGATCGGTGTGCCGGAGGAAGAGATGTTGCTCGCGCGCCGCCGGGTGGAGCAGCTCGCGACGGACTCCGGCATCTCGGATCCGACGACGCTCGACGACGAGGCGCTCGCCGACGCGATCCACGCGCTCGCGGTCGAGGAGCAGACGGTCTCCGAAGCGAGGCGCGCCGTGATCACGATCCTCGACACGGTCCAGGACGAGCTCAAGCGCCGCTACAAGGACGACCCCAGCCTCGCGCTGCACTGAGCCGAGCACCGATGGCTCCCCGGTCTGCGCCGCTCGTGCGAGTGGTCCGCTCGGGTCTCGAGGAATCGGTCCACTTGGGGGATGTCGCGGTCTGCGACTCGACCGGCAGCCTGATCGCCTCCGCCGGTGACCCGAACCGGCTCCTGTTCGTGCGGTCGTGCACCAAGCCGGTCCAGGCAGCCGTCGCGGTCGACGCGATCGGTCCTGAGCTCAGCGACCGGCTGGTGGCGATCATGGCCGCCTCGCACAACGGCGAGCCGGTGCACATCCGGGCCGTCCGCGACGTGCTCCGTCGCGGGCGGCTCACCGAGGCTGATCTGCAGACACCGCCCGACCGGCCGCTCGACGGAGCCAGCGCGCGGCGGGTGCGCGAGCCTCGAGCGTTGTATCACAACTGCTCAGGGAAGCACGCGGGGATGTTGCTCGCGTCGACGGGTGAGGGCTGGCCGACGGTGACCTACCGTCGTCGCTCGCACCCGCTCCAGCGCCGGATCCTTCGCGCGGTCCAACTGTTGAGCGGCTCCGACGATGTCGAGCTCGGCATCGACGGGTGCGGCGTCCCCGTCCACGGGATGAAGCTGCGCGCGATCGCGACGATGTACGCGCGGCTCTCCGACCCGGGGGGGCAGGGCCCGCTGGCCCCGGCGGTCGATCGCGTCGTGACCGCGATGCGCACGGAGCCGTACCTCGTCGGTGGGAGGAACCGGGTCGACACCGAGGTCATGCGGGCCGCGCCGGACATCGTCGCGAAGGAGGGCGCGGAGGCGCTGAACTGTGCGGTGGCACTCGGGGACGGGCTCGGGATCGCGGTCAAGGTGGCCGATGGCGGCTACCGGGCGGCCGGGCCCGCGCTGATCGCGGCGCTCGACCAGCTCGGTCTGCTGGGCGCGGGCGCCCGCCGCCGGCTCGCGAAGCGCGCCAGCCCGCCGGTGCTCGGCGGCGGGCGCCCGGTGGGACGGCTCGAACCGGTCGTCCGGCTCCGCGTCCCCCGTTAGGCCTGCGCTCCTTAGCTTTCCCGCGAAGGCTCGTAGCATCCAAGGCAGGGCCTGAGGGCCGGGGTGAACGCATGAGACAAGGATCCGATCGAGTGAACGACGCGCCACGGGTCGCCGTGCTGTCGGTCCACACCTCGCCCGTCGATCAGCCGGGGATCGGGGATTCGGGCGGGATGAACGTCTACATCCTCGAGGTGGCGGGGCGGCTCGCCGCGCAAGGGGTGCATGTCGACGTCTTCGCGCGCTGCCGCGGCGGCACCGATCACGAGGTGAAAGAGGTCGCGAGCGGAGCCAGGGTCATCCCGATCAAGGCAGGGCCGTGCACACCGCTGCCGAAGGCGGATCTGCCCCGGTACCTGCCCGAGTTCCTCGGCGGGGTCCTCCACGAGGCTCGGTTCCACGGGATCCCGTACGACGTCGTGCACAGCCACTACTGGCTGTCGGGCTGGGTCGGCCGAGCCGTGAAGGAGGTCTGGGACGCGCCGCTCGTCGCCTCGTTCCACACGCTCGGCAAGGTGAAGAACTATTCGCTCGCCCGAGATGAGCGGCCCGAGTCGGCGGTTCGCCTGGAGGGTGAGGAGCGCGTGATCGGCGCGGCGGACCGGATCTTGGCCGCGACGCCGCTCGAGGCGGGCCAGCTGGTGGGTCTGTATCGAGCCGACCCCGAGCACGTCCGTCTGATCCCGCCCGGCGTCGACCACGTCCTGTTCTCTCCGCGCGACCGGATGGCCGCGCGGGAGCGTCTGCACCTGACGCACCTGCGGTTCGCGCTGTACGTCGGGCGGTTGCAGCCTCACAAGGGTCCGGACATCGCGATCCGCACCGTGGCCGAGGCCGTAGCGCGCGATCCCGAGACCACGCGCGACCTCGTGCTCGGCATCGTCGGCGGACCGAGCGGCAGCGACGGTGAGGCCGACCGCCTGCTCGCGCTCGCCCACGACCTCGGTGTGGCCGAGCGCGTCGTCCTGTTCCCGCCCCAGACCCAGCGGAAGCTGTCGGACTTCTACGCGGCGGCTGACGTGGTGCTCGTCCCGTCCCGATCCGAGTCGTTCGGGCTGGTCGCGCTGGAGGCGGCCGCATGCGGAACGCCGGTGGTCGCCGCGTCCGTCGGCGGTCTGCGTTACGTGGTCGAGGACGGCAGGACGGGGTTCCTCGTGGAGGGACACGACCCGGGCGATCACGCCGACCGGATGCTGCGCGTGCTGCGGGATGGGGCCCTGCAGGCGTCGATCGGAGCGGAGGCGTCGCGCCGCGCGCTTCGCTTCACGTGGGATGTCACGGCGAATGAAGTGCTCCGCGTCTACGACGAGGTCGTTCGCGCGGCGTGATCCCACGCTGGCCGGTATCACTCCAGCGCAGTCCTTTTGTCACTCTTTATCGCGAGGCTGTGACCTGCAGTTATGACCGCTGACCTGCGAGAACATCCGCTTGACCGGTCCCGAGGCCGCCGATACATTCCGCCTCGCTCCGAGCGGTCCGAGTGATCGGGAGGAGAGACCGGACGAAGCGCCGGGGGCCCCGACGGAGGACGGAAACGTCCGCCGGAGGATCTAGGCGCACCGGGAACACCTGAAGGGCAGAGAGGCTGCAAGGTCACTCAGCCGGGAAGGAGCTCCCGACGCTGGCGAAGGCCGCAAGGCTCAGCCAGCGGCCCGCAGGGACGTCGCGAGACGGACCGGCGGTGGTCCGTCGCCCGGGACCGAGGAGGGCCGCGAGGTCCGAGTCAGGTCCACTGGGACCGCGGAACGGCCGCAAGGCCGAACGGCGGATCCGGGGGCGACGAAGGCGGAAGGGCGCCGCGAGGCGAACCATCCGCCGGCGATCCGGACTCTCGGCCGAGCGCAGAGGCAGCTCGGGGCAACTGAGCCCGAGGAACCGACGGGAGCCGAACGCTTCGGCGGGAGGTGAGCGAAGGTCCCTCGGGCTCTTTTTCATGCGCTACCGTCTCACCCCGATGACCGAGGGTCGGGTCAAGCGATCGGCCGAGACGGACGAGCGACGGAGCCGGATCATCGATGCCGCGATGAACCGGTTCTCCCAGCACGGCTATCGGGCAACGCACGTCGAGGACATCGCGCACGAGGTCGGGGTGGCGAAGGGGACGGTGTTCCTCGACTTCGGCTCCAAGGAGGGTCTGTTCCTCGCGGCGTATCAGCACGCGGTCCAGATGTTGCCCGCGTGGCTGGATGCTCCCGAGGAGGTCGTTCGCGGAGGCTTCTGGGACACGCTGGACTGGTGGCTCCAGAGCACCGAGGAGTCCGTCGGCTCCGATCCCGTGCCGAACCGGCTGGCGATGATCGGGCGGTACGACACGGAGCTCGGTCTCCGTGGCCCGATCGACCGGTTCATGCGGAGCGAGGACCCATACGGCACCTTGGAGTTCGTCGAGTTCGGGGTCCGGCACGGTGAGATCCGTGACGACGTGGATCCCGAGATGATCGCGTCGATGCTCGATTGGGCTGCGCAACGGTTCCAGGACGCGTTGGTGTCGGAGGACCTCGACCCGGGATTGATCCACCGCCGGCCCGAGCGACGCAACATGCGGATCAAGGAGTTCGTGGAGATCCTTCGCGGAGGGATCGCGGCCAGCGAGGCACCCGTATGAGCGACGAGATCACCTGGGCCGACTACTACCGAGAGAACGAAGGCCGGGAGCCGCGCGCCCTCCTGCTGGAGGTGCTCGGTTCCTTCGAGCGCGCGGGCGAGGCGGTCGACCTCGGATGCGGGGCGGGCATCGACACGCTCGCGATGCTCGAGCGGGGGTGGCGGGTGTTCGCGACGGATGCTGAGGACGAGGCGATCCAACGGACCCGCAACCGGGTCCCGCCCGAGCTGCAGCCTCGCCTGCGGACGCTCGTCACGTCGATGGAAGACGTTGAGCTCCCGGCGGCCGACCTCGTCTGGGCGAGCTTCAGCCTGTTCTTCTGCGACCCGGCCCGGTTCACCGATGTGTGGGCCAGGATCGGCCGCGCGATCGTTCCCGGCGGCCGCTTCGCGGGGCAGTTGCTCGGCGAACGCGACACGTGGGCGCCGGACGATGACATCAGCTCGTTCTCGGAGGCCCAAGCGCGAGCCCTCTTCGACGGATGGACGCTCGAGCGGTTCGAGGAGGAGGAGAACGACGGCGATGCCTGCGACGGCCCGAAGCACTGGCACGTCTTCCACGCGGCGGCGAGCGCTCCTTCGAGCTGACGGCCGACGGCTCGGTGCTCGCGCATAGACTGCCGTCGTGGGCCTCTCGACCAGCGTGTTCCGGCCGGCGATCCTGCGGGTGGCCAACCATCCGTGGGCCCGCCGGGCCGTGACCGGCACGCGTCCGGGTCGTCGCGTCGCCTTCCGGTTCGTGGCCGGCGAGACCTTGGCGGAGGCGATGGCCGCGGCGCGTGAGCTGCATTCCCGCGGGCTCCGAACGATGCTCGACCACCTCGGTGAGCACGTCGACACGCCGCAGCAGGCGCTCGCCGCGCGGGAGGCGTACCTGTCCGCGCTCGAGGCGGGCGCGGACGCCGAGGACGTCGACGCGGCGATCTCCGTGAAGCTGACCCAGCTCGGTCTCGACGACTCGGTCGACGCCTGCTGGGCGAACTTCGAGCCGATCGTGAAGAGCGCCGGCGAGAAGGACCGCCTCGTGATGATCGACATGGAGAGTCACGGATACGTCGATCGGACCCTCGAGGTGTTCGCACGCGCGTACGAGCGCTCGCAGCACGTTGGCATCGCGATCCAGTCGTACCTGCGACGGAGCGAGGGGGACGTCTTCGCGTTGCCGGAGGGGTGCCGGGTCCGTCTGGTCAAGGGGGCGTACCTCGAACCCGAGGACGTCGTGTTCACGCGCAAGCGGGACGTGGATGCGAGCTACGCGCGTCTCTTCGCGACGCTCCTCGCGCGGGAGCATCCGGTGGACGTTGCGACGCACGACCCGGCGCTGATCGAGGGTGTCCGCACACGCGTCGACGCCTTCGAATACGGCTGGTCGCGGGTGGAGTTCCAGATGCTGTACGGTGTCCGACGCGACCTCCAGACCCGGCTCGCCGGTGATGGATATCCCGTCCGCGTGTACATCCCGTACGGAACCGAGTGGTACCCCTACCTCACGCGACGGATGGCCGAGCGGCCGGCCAACGTGTGGTTCTTCGTCTCCAACCTCGTGAGGACGTCCGGATGAGCGATCAGGCGAACGACAGACGCACCGCCTTCCTCGGCGGCGGCAAGATGGCGGAGGCATTGATCTCCGGATTGATCCGGTCGGGCGGCCGAACGGCCGACGAGATCATGGTCACGTGCCGGCGCGACGAGCGGGCTCGCGAGCTGGCGGACACGTACGGCGTGATGGCGACGCTGGACAACGGCGAGGCGACGAGGTGGACGGACGTCCTCGTCCTGATGGCCAAGCCCCAGGACATCGAGGTCCTGCTGGAGCAGATCCGTGAGCACCTGACGACCGCGGATCTGGTCATCACGTTCGCCGCCGGCGTCCGGACGTCGTTCATCGAGAAGCACATCCCCGACGACGTGCCCGTCGTCCGCGTGATGTCGAACGTCCCCGTGATGGTGGACGAGGCGATGTCGGTGATCGCGGCCGGGAGCCACGCCGCAGAAGCGCACCTGGCGATCGCGGAAGAGCTCCTCGGGTACGTGGGGAAGGTGCTCCGGTTGAAGGAGACCCACCTCGACGCGGTGACGGCGACGAGCGGCAGCGGTCCCGCCTACTTCTTCTTGCTGGCGGAGGCGATGATCGAGGCGTGCATCCTCCTGGGGCTCTCCCGGGACGTCGCGACGGAGCTGATCGTCCAGACGATGCTCGGCTCGGCGAAGATGCTTCGCGACACGGGGAAGCACCCGGTCGAGCTGCGTGAGATGGTGACGTCGCCGGGAGGGACGACGATCGAGGCGATCCGTCGCCTCGAGGAGGCCGGGGTCCGCGCCGCGTTCCTGAACGCGATCGATGCGGCGAAGAAGCGGAGCGAGGAGCTCGCCCGCGGTGGCGACGATGATGAGGAAGGCTAACGCGACATGGGACGAGGAGATCTGGCCAAGGTCCGGAGCGCCAAGGACCGCCAACGCAAGGTGAAGGAACGAGAGAAGCGACGCGCAGGTGAGCGCGGCGCGGCCCGCAAGGCCGCGAAGAAACGCTAACGCCTACCCGATCCAGGGGATGTTGGCCCGGCGGGGCTAATCCGCGCGATCCACGCGACCGAACCTCTTTCCGAGGAGGTCACGTGGTGACGAAGCGGCGGATCAGGATCCAGCGGGTCACGAAGACCAAGCCACGCGACCACTCCGCGCTGAACCTCGACCCCCGCGACGATGAGATCGTCCGGGCCAAGCACCAGCTGTACGCGACCGGACGCACGCGTCGCACGCGCTGACGCTCAACGCGACGCGATCGTGTTCCGCAGCGTCCCGATCCCTTCCGCCGCCAGCTCGACGAGCGCTCCCGGCCACAGCTGACGGCCCGGCTCGGGTCCGGGGCGGGCGAACGGCCCGAGCGCGAACGCATCCCCTCGCTCCAACTCGCCGAGGTCCGAAGCGCCCGCGATCATCCGAGCGAGGTTCCACGCGCTTCCGTTGAGATTGCCCTTCGCGACCTCGTCCCCGTCGACCTTCACCGTGAGGAACATCGTCTGCGGATCGATCTCGTCGGCGGTGACCACGCACGGGCCGAGGGACAGGGGAAGGCCGGCCGAGGTCTCCACCGGAGCGCCGCTCGCGTCCCGAGCGCGCCAATCGTTCACCAAGGTGTAGCCGAAGACATGGTCCGATACCTCTTCCATCACGATGCTGCGCGCCTCGCGGCCCAGGACGGCGGCCACCTTGGGCTCGTATTCCAGCCACGCGGCCCCCGAAGGCCACGGCACCTCGTGCTCGGGTCCCACCGTCATCCGATGGATCTCCATCGAGCCGGGCGAGATCAACGATCGTGGGAAGAGGGGGGTCAGGATCCGCGGCCGGGACACGTCACACGCATGGGCGTCGTCTCGCTCGAGCGCCGCGACGGCGGCGTCCATGACGGTGCCTCGGCTGCTCGTGACGAATCCCTCGAGCGTGGTGGGGAAGGCCGGATGCCCGACGGCGTCGGGCAGGTCGACCACCTCACCCTCGAGGATCGCCCCCAGTCGCCGCTGCCCCCCGCGGTCGTAGGTGACGAGTCTCATGGTTCAGAAGGGAGCCGAAGCGTACGCCCCGGCGTCCCCCGAATCACGCATCGACGCGTCGGTTCTTCGGCCGACGACGCTCGGGCGACGGCCGGTCACGCGGCCCTGGGCGCCTCCTGAGCGCACCGGCTAGCATGGCTTCCTCGCTCACGGTTCCTGCACGAGAAGGGGCGATGTCGCCATGACGTCCAAGTTCCGAGTCACCTACGCAACCCTGTCGGCCGACAACGAGGAGCTCCAGGCCGCCTACGACGCGGCTGTCGAGGAGGCTCGCGGCCATCTCGGTGCCAACGTGCCGATCGTGATCGACGGCAAGGAAGAGGAAGGCGCCGAGGTGTTC
>DATAEV010000003.1:0-1666 GCA_036257875.1 Actinomycetota bacterium
ATCCGCGTCGAGAGCGGGGAAGAGGCCGGGATGACCCGAGGCCGTCCACCGCAGGGGGAAGAAGCTCTTGGACGTGGCGTGCACCATCGAGCCGAGCTCGATGATCACCTTTCGATGGAGTCCGATCGTCCCGCCGACCCCGACCTCCGCGAGCAGACGGTCGCCCTTGAAGTTCGCTTGTTCGGCGAGCCCCGGAATCCACCCCCGGGGATCCCGGGAGAGGGCGCGCTCAACGTCATCCGCTGGGATCGGCAACTCCACGAAGTACCTCGCGAACATGCGGGAACCTTGCCTTCGCCGAACCACGAGCGCTCGGGTCGAAAGTCCCGACTTCGGCAGGACCGGTCAGGACGGGAACGTGGCTCGAACCGTCGTTCCCTCTCCGGGGGTGCTCTCGATCTGGAAGACGCCACCCAGGGATCCGACCCGTTCCTGCAGGTTCTGAAGCCCCATGCCCGACCTCGTGAGCTCGACGTCGAAGCCCTGTCCGTCGTCGTCAACCTCGATCACCAAGCCGGCGGCGTTCCGTTCGACGGAGACGCGGCAGGTCGTCGCGGCCCCGTGGCGACCGACATTGGAGAGCGCTTCGCGGACGATCTGCACGACGTCCGCGGCGCGTGAGGTGAGCCGCGATGCGGCGTCGGCGTCCACATCGACGACCGTCACCACGCCGGAGTGAGCGGCGAAGTCCGTCGCCATCTCCTTGAGCGCCTGATCGAGTTGGCGATCTGCGAGGATCCCGGGGCGCAGGCCGAAGATGTAGTTCCGCAGGTCGCGGATCGCGTCGTCGATATCTTCCACGGCAGACTCCAGGTTGCGGGAGATGTTGTCATCGCCCGTGGCCGTCGCCAGCCCCTGCAAGTGCATCCCGACGGCGAAGAGTGACTGGATCACACCGTCGTGGAGCTCCTTCCCGATCCGCTCTCGCTCCTCCAGGACCTGGAGCCGCTGGAGCTCTCGCCCGCTGCGCTTGGTCTCGTCGTAGAGGCGAGCGTTCTCGACGGCCACGGCCGCCTGCGTCGCAAGCACGACGAGCACTCGCTCGTCCTCCTCGTCGAAGGCCTCGGCGTCCTGTTTGTCGGTGAGGTAGATGTTCCCGAACACCTTTCCCCGCCCGGTGATCGGAGCCCCGAGGAGGGACTTCATCGGCGGATGATTCGGGGGGAACCCGACCGACCGCGGGTCGGCGCCGATGTCGGGGATCCGCAAGGGACGCGCCTCCCGGATGAGTGCGCCGAGGAGTCCGTGGCCGGTCGGCGGGTCACCGAGGGCGGCGCGCTCTTCGGCGGTGATGCCCACGGTGATGAACTCCTCGATCGATCGGCCGTCGGCCGCAAGCACCCCGAGGGCTCCATATCGCGCGCCAGTGAGGTCGACCGCCAGCTCGACGATCCGCAGGAGTACCGCGTCGAGGGATAACTCCGAAACGAGTGCCATGCCGGCCTCGATCAGCCGCCGATCGCCCTCCTGCGGGTTCATCCCGGACACCGCGCGAGGGTAGCGCAGGCTGGTCCCAACGGGTCCTGGGCAAATCCCGGTCCAAAGGGAGCTATCCGACCCGTGTGAGGGTGAGCCACTCGGTCGAACATCTTCCCCAACGGGCCCCCACCGGAGCGGCGGCCCCAGGAGCGAAGGAGCGGAACGATGGACAGGAGCAACTGGGACA
>DATAEV010000005.1:0-7200 GCA_036257875.1 Actinomycetota bacterium
CCCCAGAAATGTCTTGAGGCCGGCAGCTGGAGGGAGCTGCCGGCCCCGAAGACGGGCTCGGAGGAAAGTGGTGGATGTTCCCATCCTGCCTGGCGAAGCGCCTAGGGGTGACGGCCACGCGACCCGCCCGGCAGAAACCTCTTTCCGATGAGTAGGCTCCGGCATCCGCCGTGAGCGGGGCGTGAAGGAAGGCGCGAGCGGCGTGAAGATGTCGTGAACGGACCGCACGCGTGAACCGGCATCGTGCGGGCGGTAGCGTTCGCCCGTGGTCGTCGAGAGCCCTCCCGGTCGTCTGGCCCGCTTGACGCTGCGTGCGATCGGGATCGGGCTCCTCGCGACGCTGGCCGGGGCGGTGCTCGCGCTGCTCACGTACCAGCTCCAGGGTGCCGGCGTCGCGATCTTCATCCTCGCCGTGACGATCGCCGCGGTGAGCGGCGGGCTCTGGGCGGGAGTGGTCGCCGCGGTGCTCGCGTCCATCGCCCTGCCGATCGTGGAATACCCGGACCGGGTGCTGCGCTTCGATCAGCTCCGCGACCTGATCGCCGCGGTCGTGTTCCTCGCGATCGCCGTCGTCGTCGGACTCGTCGTCGGGAATGCGGCGGATGAGCGCGACCGCGCCAGCCGCCGCGAGCGTGAGGCGAGGCTGCTGGCCTTCCTGTCGGCGAAGCTCCTCTCCGGGGACGTGCCCGACCGGGTGCTCGACGAGTTCGTCCAGGTGCTCCTGGAGCCGCTCGGGCTCGCGTCCTGTCAGGTGTCCGTCACGCTCGACGGCCAGGACATCGAGGCGAAGGCGGTCCGTCCGGGCGTTCCTCGCGGAGGGCCGACCGAGGTGATCCCCGTCGTCGCGTCCAACATCCCGCTGGGCACGTTGATCGCCGAGCGACCGGAGGGCCGACGCCCGTTCACCCGGGACGAGCGATTGCTGCTGGAGGCGGCGACCCGGCAAGCAGCCGTCGCCTTGGACCGCGCGCGGCTCGACGCCCGGGCGCGGCTCGCGCAGCTGGACGCCGAGACGAACCAGCTTCGTGCCGCGATGTTCTCGTCCGTAACCCACGACTTGCGGACACCGCTCGCGTCGATCAAGGCCGGGGTGACGAGCCTGCTGGACGCGAGCGCGATCCACGACGAGCGGCAGCAACGAGAGCTCCTCACGACGATCCTCGAGGAGACCGACCGGCTGAACCGATTGGTCGGGAACATCCTCGATCTCGCCAAGATCCGAGCGGGGGCCTTGATCCCGAAGCGCGTACCGACGGCCGTCGATGAGGTCGCGGAAGCGGTCGTGGCCCGGATGCGCCCCCTCCTCGTCAACTTCACGGTCGAGCTCCAGCTCGCCGCCGACCTTCCCGAGGTCGCGGCGGACCCCGTGCAGCTCGACCTGGTGCTGACGAACCTGCTGGAGAACGCCGCTCGGCATTCGCCGAGCGGCGGGACGATCCGTATCCACGTCGGCGAAACGCGCGACGCGGTGCGCGTGCGCGTCGCCGACGAAGGTCCGGGCATCAAGCCCGAGGAGCGTGAGAAGGTGTTCGAAGCCTTCTACCGGGGGCGCGAGAGCCCGGAGTCCTCTGGGAGCGGCCTCGGCCTCGCGATCGCGCGTGCCATCGTCACGGCCCACGGCGGACGGATCCGGATCGAGGAGACGACGGGAGGCGGGACCGCGGTGGTGGTCGACGTCCCGCTCGAGGAGACGGTGCTGTGAAGGTGCTGGTGGTCGACGACGAGCCGCAGATCCGGCGAGCCCTCCGGACGAGCCTCGAAGCGCACGGCTACGAGGTCGCGACCGTCGGGACGGGGGAAGAAGGGGTCGTTGCCTCCGCCGATCAGCAGCCCGACCTCGTGCTGCTGGACCTCGGCCTGCCCGACATGGACGGCACCGACGTGATCCGGCGGGTGCGCGGGTTCTCCGACGTTCCCGTGATCATCCTGTCGGTCCGCGATGCACAGTCGGACAAGGTTGCGGCGCTCGATGCCGGCGCCGACGACTACGTGACCAAGCCATTCGCGATGGAGGAGCTGCTGGCGCGGGCCCGCGCGGCGCTCCGCCGCGCGGGCCCTGACGAACCGCCCCAGCCGACCCTTCGCTATGGCGCCCTGGAGATCGACCTCGCCCGGCGCCTGGTCACCCTGGACGGCCAGCAGCTGCACGTGACCCCCACCGAGTACTCCTTATTAGAGGCCCTCGTCTCCAACCCCGGGAAGCTCCTGACCCATCAGTGGCTCCTGCGCCGCGTGTGGGGGCAGGGGTACGGGACGGAGACGACGTACCTCCGGACGTACATCCGGGCCCTCCGGAAGAAGCTGGGCGACGACGCGTCCTCGCCGGCCCTGATCGTCACCGAGCCTGGGGTCGGCTACCGCTGGGTGGGCGAATCGGCCTGAGCGGCACGTAGCATCAGCGACCATGGCGACGACCTCGAACGCCCCCCCGACGTCCATCATCAAGCGCCTCTTCGTCGGGCGTGCGTTCACGAGCCAACAGCTGGAGCACACCTTGCTGCCCAAGGTGCTCGCGCTCCCGGTCTTCGCGTCCGACGCGCTTTCATCGGTCGCCTACGCGACCGGGGAGATCCTGATCGCGCTCACGCTCGTCACATCGCGACCGCAGTCCTACGTGATGCCGATCGCGCTCGCGATCGCGCTCTTGATGGCGATCGTCGTGACGTCGTACCGACAGACCGTGCGCGCGTACCCCGGCGGCGGCGGCGCGTACATCGTCAGCAAGGACAACCTGGGTACGCTCCCGGGCCTCATCGCGGCCGCCGCCCTGCTGTTCGACTACATGATGACCGTCGTGGTCTCGGTCGTCGCGGGCGTGTTCGCGATCGGGTCGGCGTTCTCGTGGGCGAACGAGCACCGGGTCCTGCTCTCCATCCTCTTCGTCCTGCTCGTGACATTCGCGAACCTGCGGGGCGCTCGCGAGTCGGGAACGGTCTTCGCGATCCCGACCTACGGGTTCGTCATCTCCATCCTGTTCCTCGTCGTGATCGGGCTGGTGCGCTGCCTCGGTGGTTGTCCGCCGGTCGGGGTCAGCTCGGACCTGATCCCGGGCGCCGCGACGACGGCGGCGGCGGTCGGCGTGTTCGCGATCCTGAAGGCCTTCTCCCAGGGAGCCACCGCCCTCACCGGGGTCGAGGCGATCTCCAACGGCGTGCCCGCGTTCAAGCGTCCACAGGCGAGGAACGCTGCGGCGACCCTTGCGATCATGGGCGCGATCGCCGTCACGATGTTCCTCGGGATCTCGTGGCTCGCCACCCATATGGACGGAGTCGTCGCGAGCGATCAGCGGTCGGTCGTCGCGCAGATCGCGATCGGGATCTTCGGCAACGCCACGATCGCGTTCTTCGTGGTGCAGTTCTTCACCGCGGCGATCTTGATCCTGGCAGCGAATACCGCCTACCAGGACTTCCCCCGGCTCGCCTCGATCCTCGCGCGCGATCGGTTCATGCCGAGCCAATTCGTCAACCGCGGCGATCGATTGGTGTTCTCCAACGGCGTGATCGTCTTGGGGCTGCTGTCGTGCGCGATGATCTACGCCTTCCATGCCGACCTGAACACGTTGATCCACTTCTACGTCGTGGGTGTGTTCACCTCGTTCACGCTGTCCCAGACCGGCATGGTGCGGCATTGGTTGGTGGAAGGGCGCAAGGGCGCCGGCGCGGTGCGCGGGTGGCGCCGATCGATCGTGATCAACATCATCGGGGCGATCACGACCGCGATCGTGCTGGTCGTCGTCGTGATCTCGAAGTTCGCGGACGGCGCGTGGCTCTCGATCCTGATCATCGGGCTGACGGTCCCGGGCTTTTACTCGATCCACCGGCACTACGCGTGGGTCCGGGCCCAGACGCGCCGCGGCGCGGAACGGCCGGGCGAGCTGGAGGCGAACCACGTGGTGCTGTTGGTTCGCGACGTCGATGCATCCACCGCGGAGGCGCTCGGCTACGTGCGCTCGTTCCGGCCGGCGTCGCTGCACGCGGTGACGCCGGGTGCGTCGGTGCCGCCGGATCTGGCGGAGCGGTGGCGCTCCTTCGCGGGGGCGAGCGTCGCCGAGCTGGAGGCGCTCGGAACCGGCAACCTCGTCTCGGCGGTGCGCGGATACGTGCGGCGTACGCCGCTCGGTCCTCACGACGTCGTGACGATCATGGTCCCCGAGATCGTTGATCAGGGCCTGGTCCGGTATCTCGTCGGCAAGAACGAGCTGGTTCGGCTGAAGGCGGGGCTCCTGCGAGAGGAGCGCGTCGTGGTGACCGACGTACCCGTGGTGGAGGACCCCGCTCGGCACGCCGACGTCTCGAAGCCGCTCGTCCCCCAGAAGACGGTGACCCTCGTGTTCGTGTCGTCGGTGAACGACGTGACCGTGCGCGCGATCAACTATGCGCGCACGCTCGATGCGACCATCACGCGGGCGATCTACTTCGATGTGGATCCCGAGCAGGCACACCGCCTCGAGGAGTCCTGGTTCAACCTCGAGCTCGACGTTCCGCTCGACATCGTCGAGGCGCCGTTCCGCGACCTCACCCGCCCGATGCTGAACGAGGTGCGCCGGTTCTCGATGCACCCGAACGTCGTGGTCAACGTCCTCGTGCCGGAGGTGATCGTGTCCCATTGGTGGCAGCTTCCCCTCCACAACCAGAGCGCGCTGTTCATCAAGCGGCTCTTCCTGCACGAGGATCGTGTCCTCCTCACGAGCGTCCCCTTCGTGATCGAGCGGGATGCCGCGGAGGTTCCCGTTCAGTCCGGCTGAGCGGCGCTCCGCGCGCGAAGGATCGCCGACAGCTCCGCACCCGCCAGGAAGATCCACGCCGCGATCCGCAGGAACAGCAGCACGCCGAACACGGTCGCGATCGTCCCGTACAACGCCGACCAGTGCGCGACCTGGCGCGCGACGAACCAGCTCCCGATCCCCTGCAGGATCGTCCATCCCAAGGCGCACACGACCGCGCCCGGAAGGAGGTCGCGGATCGCCTGCCGTCCGGGCGCCAGCAGTCGGTAGGAGAAGAGGAAGAAGCCCACGAGCATCGCGAACACGCCGACATCGGCGACGACCAAACCCAGCCAGCCGCCCGTTCGGTCGTGCGCCAGGTTCGCGACCGCGCCGGCGACGGTCACGCCCGCGAGCAGGAGCGCGCTGAGCACGAAGGTGTCGCCGACCGCGACGAACCGGCTCGCGATGGCCGCCTCTTGGTGCTCGAAGATGACGCCGAGGGCGCGACGCGCCCGGTTGGACAGCGCGGAGGCCGCCCAGACGAGGCCTGCGAGGCCCACGATGCCGGCCGTGAACCGACCGTCGACGATCGTCTGCGCCTGTCCCGCGACGAGTTGCGTCAGCCCGGGGATCGTCGAGACGAGCTGGTCGATGGACGCCATGCCGCGGCCTTCGAGCCGGAAACCGACCAACGATGTCGCCAGCAGCAGGAGCGGGAAGAGCGAAAGGAACGCCGTGAAGGTGAGCGCCGAGGCCTGCGTCGCGACGTCATCGCGCAGTGCCTTGCGTCGCAGCTCTCGTCCCAGGGACACGATCCGGGGGCCGAAGGGTCGGCCCGTTCCCGGCTGCGCTAGGGTTCCCATGCACCCGAGGTTCTCACGGAGGCCCCGCACCGATGAACATCCGTCCCGCGACGAAAGACGACGTGCAGTTCCTCAAGAAGATGCTCTACGAGGCGGCTCGGTGGAACCCCGACTGGCCCCGCGAGCCGATCGAGGAGGTCTTGGCCGACCCGGTCCTCGTGCGCTACCACCAGGGCTGGGGCCGCGAGGGCGACGGCGGGGTGGTGGCAGAGGTCGATGCCGTGCCCGTCGGGGCGGCGTGGTACCGATTGTTCACGGCCGAAGACCCCGGCTACGGCTTCGTGGACGACAAGATCCCGGAGCTTTCGATCGCGGTCGTCCCCCTGCACCGGCGGAAGGGGATCGGCGAGGCCCTGCTGCGATCGTGCATGGTGCAGGCGCGCGAGGAGGGGTTCCAGGCGTTGTCGCTCTCGGTCGCCGTGCACAACCGGTCGCGGATGATGTACCAGAAGGCAGGGTTCGAGAAGGTCGACGAGTCCGGCGGCAGCTGGACGATGGTCGCCAACCTCTGACCCAGCCTTACGTGCTCGCAGAGCCGTCCTCCGCGGCGTCGAGCGCCGCGTACTCCCGCCGGACCTGCCCCCACCGACGCCACACGAACACGATGAGCGCCACGACGACGATCCCGGCGATGACCCACGCGAACGGCTGGATCACCCGTTCGATCTCCAGCCAGCGATCGCCGAACACGTGGCCGATCGACGCCAGGCCGACGCACCAGACGAGCGATCCCACCAGCGTGTACACCGTGAATCGCCAGAACGGCATCGCCGCAACCCCTGCCGGCAGGCTCACGAAAGACCGGACGAGGGGGATGAGGCGCCCATACCCCGCCACGGCCTCGCCGTGGCGCTCGAACCAATCGTGGGCCCGGTCGATCTCGTGCGGTCGGATCAAGAGGTACCGGCCGAACCGGTCGATCGCGGGCCGGCCGCCCGCGTACCCGACCCCGTAGGCGAGCCAGGAGCCGATCAGCGTCCCCGCCATCGCCCAGAACACGACCGCGACCAGCGAGAACTCTTGCCCCGCACCCATGACAGCCGTAGTGGTCAGGGCTCCTCCGAAGAGCAGGGTCACCTCGCTCGGGAACGGGACGCAGGCGGAATCGAGGAGCATCAGGATGAAGATCGCCACGTATCCGTGCTCGCTGACCAGCCGGATGATCGTGTCGGTGAGCAGGGCGAGCACGGGTCCTCCGGGGTGGTCTCAAGGGGTACGGGGAATACGCCGAGCGTAGCAGCGCGTTGTGGCGGTCTCGTGACGGCCCTGCCAGCCGCAGAGGCGGCCGGTGGTAGCGTCCGGCACCGGAGGAAGCAACGGAGATGACCAAAACGCTCGTCGTCGTCGAATCGCCAGCCAAGGCGAAGACGATCGAGAGATACCTGGGCGACGGCTATGCCGTCCGGGCTTCGTATGGGCACATCCGGGACCTTCCCCGGTCCAAGCTCGGGGTCGACCCCGACCAGGACTTCGCGGTGCAGTACGAGGTCCCCGAGGACTCGAAGCGGCACGTGGCCGACCTGAAGAAGGCGTTGAAGCAGAACGAGGACCTGGTCCTCGCGACCGACTACGACCGCGAGGGCGAGGCGATCGCCTTCCACGTGGCGACCCTGCTGGGCGTGGAGCCCGCCG
>DATAEV010000014.1:0-2625 GCA_036257875.1 Actinomycetota bacterium
GCGCCCACGGCCGAAGGCCGCGGGCGCACGCCGCCGGTGCTCCTGCTGTCCACCCGCTGGCGTGAGCCGAGCAGGAAGAGCACGCCGACGACGAGAGCGAGCACGGCGACCGTGATCAGGATCTGCATGGGGGCGCTAACGGTATCCGACGGTGCCTACCGGCGTTCGGGTAGGAGGTTTCAATCCCCCGCAGGTATCGAGGGATATCCCCCAACCTGCCGACACCACTCGTATGAAGAACATCGGGAGGCACATCGCACGCGGAGCAGCGGTCATGGTCGTGGTTGGCCTGATCCCGCTGGTGACCGCGACGCCGGCCCTCGCGGCCCGGCAGAAGACCATCCGGATCAACGACGCGTCGGTCATCGAGGGCGACGCCGGTCAGAAGAACATGACGTTCACGATCTCGTGGACCGGCGCGAAGGGTGGCGCTGCGCCGACCGTTCACTACGCGACCGCGGACCGCGGCACGGGCGTTGGCTACGCGACGGCCGGTGCGGACTACACCGCGACGTCCGGGACCGCTTCCATGACCAACAACGGCTGCCGGTGTGCGACCGTCGATGTGCCCATCCGGGGCGACCTCATCAACGAGGGCACCGAGACGTTCCTCGTGAAACTCTCGAGCCCTGTCGGCGGGACGATCGCGCGCGCTCAGGGTGTCGGAACGATCTACGACAACGACGGACCACCGTCCGTTGTCGTGACCGACGTTAGCGGGTTGGAAGCGAGCGGCAGCCTCACGTTCGATGTGCTCCTTACGAGCGCGACGGTCGGAACGGTGACGGTGGACTACACGACGGCTGACGGCACGGCCCTCGCCGGCTCGGACTTCACCGCGAAGTCCGGAACGCTGACCTTCGCGCCTGGGGAGACCTCGAAGCCCGTTCCCGTGACGATCATCGATGACAACCTCGCCGAGGACGACGGAACCTTCACGCTGAACCTTTCGAACGCGACCGGCGGGATCGCGATCGCCGACCCGCAGGGCGTCGGAACGATCGTGAACGATGACCTGGACCCGACCGTGTCGGTGGGAAACGCCTCCGTGGTCGAGGGTGACCTCGGGACGACCACCCTCTCGCTCCCCGTCACCCTTTCCGGTCCGAGCGGGCGAGAGGTGGATGTCGACTACGCGACGTCCAACGGCACCGCGACCGCAGGCACCGACTACACGGCCACATCCGGCACGCTCGTCTTCGCTGCCGGTGAGACCTCGAAGCAGATCGACGTCACCGTGGCCGGCGACCTCTGGGTCGAAAGCAACGAGACCTTCACCGTGACGCTCTCGTCGCCGTTCAACGCCGACCTCGGAACGAGCGTCGCGACGGGCACGATCACGAACGACGACGCCAATCCCAAGCTGGTGGTCGGCGACGCCGTCAAGCTCGAAGGCAACTCGGGCACGAGCCCGCTCACGTTCACCGTCGCGATGGTCCCCGTCTCGGTCTCGGACGTGACGGTCGACTACGCGACGTCCGACGGGACGACGACCGCGGGCTCCGATTACACCGGGGCGTCCGGCACGCTGACGATCCCGGCGGGTCAGGCCTCGGGGACGATCGCCGTGAGCGTGAGCGGTGACAAGACGGTCGAGCCGAACGAGACCCTCAAGCTGACGCTGTCGAACCCGGTCGGAGCAAGCATCGTGGTGGGCGCCGCCACCGGCACGATCCTCAACGATGATCGGATCGTAACGACGCTCTCAACGAAGCTCGTGAAGGGAAGGACCGCGATCAAGGCCAAGGGTCTGATCCAGCCCGCCATCGGCGGGATGCTGGTCAAGGTCAGCCTCCTGCACAAGGTCGGGCGGAAGTACGCGCTCGTCGCCGCCAAGACCGTCGGCGCCAAGGGCCTCTTGGATCGGAACAGCGACGGCATCCTCGAGGCGGCGTACGTCGCATCGTTCAAGCGACCGGCCCACGGGGCGTATCGGTTCGTCACTCGGTACGCAGGCAACACGACCTACGCTCCGAGCAAGCGCACGCTCTCGTTCAAGCTCTGAGCCGAGCCCCCGTTACCAATAGCGTGCCGTCGCCATGGCGACGACCGTGATGCCGAGGAGTCCCAGACTCGTCCTCGCAAGCACCTTGATCAGGTCCTGGAGCGGCGGGACCTGGGCGGTCAGATCGGTGGGAGGAGGCCCCTCCGAGGACGCGATCTCTCGTCCGAGCGCCAGCAACCGTTGCACGTTGGGACGGGTGCCGAACAACCCGACCAGGTACGCGCCGATCGCGGCCACACCGCCGACCGTCAGCGCGACGCCGTAGCTCGTTCCGAGCAGGTCGCCGAACCCGCCCGCATCGTTCATATCCCGCAGGTACAGGATCAGTCCCGCCGCGATCGTGACGCTCGCGATGACGAGGATCCGGTCCACCAGACGCCGCGCGCCGAGCAGCTCGGCCATGAAGGGCGCGCCCGCCGGGGCGATCGCGGCCGCGCTCGGTTGCACGAACACGACCAGGAAGAAGACCGAACCCACCCACGCGATCCCCGCGCCGATGTGCACGATCCGGAAGACGATGAAGAACCACTCGGCAGCGATCATGGCGGCAGCGTAGCGTCGACCCTTGCGATGCGTCGTATCCGTCGGTGGCGAAGCAGCGCGGCCGTCGTGCTCCTGGC
>DATAEV010000015.1:0-4278 GCA_036257875.1 Actinomycetota bacterium
ACCGTCCGCCGAAGCGAGGCCGCCCGGTGCCGCCTTCGCGAGCGCGAGTTCCGTGGGCACCGCGCGGGCCGGCGGCCACCCGGGCTCCGATCGCCACGTCCCTCGCACCTCGCGGCGGAGGGGATCGGGCACGGTGGAGCGCTGTGCGAACACGACGATCGGCGGCTCACGGTCGATGCCGTTGTCGATCCCCTTCAGCCATCGGTCGAACCAGCGCACGAGCTCGGGGTTCAGACGGATGTTCGGCCCCGGCAGCGACGTCTCCGTCGCGGCGTGCGCCCACGGACCGATCACCAGGCGAACCGGCGCGCGGAACCGGGGGAACGAGCGGAACGCGATGTTCGTGTATCCGTCGGCCCATCCGCCCACGATCATCGTGGCGGCCTCGATGTCTTCGATCGACTCGCGGACCGAACCCCGGCGCCAATACGCATCGCGGCGCTGGTGCTCGATCCACGGGAGCACCCACGGCTCCAGCGCATCGACGCGACGGTCCCATTCCTCGCGCCATCCTTCGCCCCAGATCTGCGGGACCGGTGGCAGCGCGTTCATCGCGACCATGTAGGTCGGATAGTCCACGACGTCCAATTGCTTGAGCACGCCGCCGAAGTGATGGACGTCATCGGTGTAGCGGTCGTCGCTCGCGAAGATGGGGACGATCGCTTTGAGCGCCGGCGGGCGTTCGACCGCGACCTGCAACGAGGTGAACCCGCCGTAGCTGGTCCCGAACATGCCGACCGCGCCCTTCGACCAATCGCGGGTCGCCAGGTGATCCACGACGGCGACGAGGTCGTCACGCTCCGCGTCTGAGTACTCGTCGGTCGCGATCCCGCCCGAGGACCCTGTTCCCCGTACGTCGAGCCAGCAGACGACGTAGCCGGCATCCGCGAGCTCCGCGTAGCCCGGCCGGTAGGCGGCCGTGAGGTCGTCCTTCCGATACGGGAGCGCCTCCATCACGGCGGGCCAAGGCCCGTCTCCCTCCGGGAAGAAGAGCGTGGCCGACAGCTCGACGCCGTCGGCCATCGGGATCGCCACGAGCTCTCGGCGGATCATCGTGGCGCGAAGGCTACGCTCAGATCCACGCGTTGAACCACACGATCGTGTGCCAATGCAGCAGGCTGATGCGACCCGCGGTCAGTACCGGCCAGAACCAGATGAAGACCGCGACGGCCGCGATCACGTACGCGACGACGAACGGCCGGTAGACGTACGCGTGCGAGATCGCCGGTTCACCCGTCTCCGGATTGATCGCGACGTCCCGGGTCTCACGGTCGCGGACGACGATCGTCGCGTCGGACGCCTGCCGGCAAACGTACGTGATCGCGAGCACCATGAACGGGGTGAGCGGCAGCACGTAGAAGAAGAACGTCGGCCGGGTCACGAGGAACCAGGGAAGGTACTGCCCGGCGAAGGCGACGAAGATGAAGCCCGCGCGCCAGTCGCGGAGCCGGTACCACATCAGGCCGACCCACGGGATCACGACCACGCTCGCCCAGAAGATGATCGGGTTCCCGATCGCCAGCACCTGCTCGATGTCCAGCTTGTTCTCGCCGTTCAGGACGAAGAACGACGTCGGCCGGAGATCCGGGATCCACTTCCACGCTCGCGCGTAGTAGGGGTGCGTCGGCGTGTATTGCCCGGTCTTCGGGTCCAGCGCCGTCCAATCGATCCCGCTCCGATGGAATCGCGCCGAGTCGACCTGGTTCTTCCACCACGCGCCCATGTTCCAGCCGAAGTGGTGGAGCCACGGCAACCAGGTGAGCATGTAGATGGCGACCGGGATGAACAGGAACGCGATCACGATGCCGAGCGATTCCCGCGCGATCGCGCGACCCAGGGCGCGGGCCCACGAGCGATCGCCTCGGTGGCGTCGCGCGGTCTCCCACATGAGCACGATGATCACGGCCGCGAACAGCGCCATCGCGCCGGACCACTTCACGGAGGCCGCGGCGCCGAACGCGGCTCCCGCCGCGAGCCGCCAAGGACGCAGGACCGGCGAGAAGGAAGGAGGCGGGGGCGCCGACCACACCGCCTCCTCGCCCGTGAGAGTCTCGGCCGCGACCACGATCTCGGTCTCCGCCTGTTGGCGCCGCTCCAGCCATCGCCGGTCCAACAAGAGGAAGAAGAACCCGACCACGACCCAGAGCTCGAGGTGGATGTCGAGGAGCGCCGTCCGGGACATCACCACGTTCAAGTGCTCGGTGGCGATCAAGAGACCGGCCACGAACGTCCACACGGGCTTGCCGAAGAGCAGCTGAGCGATCATCGCCGTGAAGAGGACGACGAGCGTCCCCGCCAGGGCGGAGGTGAACCGCCAACCCCAGGGGTCCATCCCGAACGCCTTGATGCCCAGCGCGATCTCCCACTTCCCGAGCGGCGGGTGCACCCACGAACCGACGTCCCACTTCTGGGCCCGCCAGTACTTCTCGTCGTTCGAGTCGACGCGGCAGACCTGGTCCGACCACCCCACGAGGATGCACGCGGCCTTTGGGTAATAGACCTCGTCGAAGACGAAGTCGGGTGGATGCTGCAGATGGAAGAATCGAAGGCAGCCCGCCAATGCCGTCACGGCGATCACGGCCACGACGGGTCGGTTCAGCCGCGACAGGAGAGGCACCGGCCCAGGGTACCCGCGCATCCGTGGCTGGACGCCGTCGAACCGCGTCGCGGTTCCCGTCAAGCGGGCCGGTCCCGGGTGCGCACGACGAACTGCAGTCCTTGGTACGTCTCGGTGATCGCCGCGCTCTTGTTATCGACGAGCCCGGCGTCCAACCCGACCCGCTGGACCGCGTCGAAGTCCAGATCGGTGCGGACCCTGGCGGCCTTCTTCGGCCACGCGATCCACAGACGCCCGGCCGGAGCGAGCGACCGGGCGAGCGCAGGGAAGGCCGCGGTCAGATCCGACCGACGCGTGACGAACGTGACCGCGACGTCGACGTTGCGGCCCGGGCGGCGGAGGAACTCGACGCCGCCCGGGATCGGCGCGAGGCGCTGCAGCTCATCGGCGAACCCCGCGGGCGCGCGCGTGCAGAGCACGCGCGCGCCCTCCTTGATGCCGAGCTTCCGCCAGAGCGGGGTGCCCGAATAGTCCTTGTGCTCGCTCACGCCGCGACACCTTCCGGGGGTCCCTCGGCCTTCTGGTTCATCCGTTCCGAGCGGGCCGTCTCGATCCGGGTTACGCCTTCGGAGCGTAGCCCGCATGGTCAACCGCATGGGACCATCGAACGAGATGGACGGTGTGCTGTATCTCGTCGGAACGCCGATCGGGAACCTCGGGGACATGTCCACGCGCGAGCGGGAGACGCTCGCCTCGGTCGACTTCGTGGCGGCTGAGGACACCCGTCGAACCGGTCGGTTGCTGCAGAGCTTCGGGGTCAAGACGCGGTTGGTCTCGCTGTTCGATGCCAACGAGAAAGAGCGCACGGGGGAGCTCCTCCGCCATCTCCGGCAGGGGCGTTCCGTCGCGATCGTTTCGGACGGGGGGATGCCGCTCGTCTCCGATCCCGGGTACCGGGTGGTCACGGCTTGCATCGCGGAGGGGATCGACGTCCGCGTCATCCCGGGACCGTCGGCGGTCCTCGCCGCCCTCGTGGTCAGTGGCCTCCCGACCGACCGGTTCGCCTTCGAGGGCTTCCCCTCGAAGAAGCCGGGCGAGCGGATGCGCCGCCTCCAGACGCTCCAGCACGATCCACGGACCCTCGTCTTCTTCGAGTCGCCGCTTCGGGTCCATACCCTCCTGCGCGACATGCTGGTCGCCTTCGGCGACCGGAGGGTCGCGGTCTGCCGGGAGCTGACCAAGCTCCACGAGGAGGTCGTGCGCGGCCGGATCTCCGAGGTCCTCGCCGAGCTCGGCGAGGGCGAGCTCAAGGGTGAGGTGGTCGTCGTGCTGGAAGGGGAGCGGACGCCCGGATCGCCGCCCCTCGATCAGGTCGTCGACGAGGCTCGCGAGCTCGTGGTCGACGGGATGCGCAAGCGCGAAGCGGCGCGCGCGGTCGCCGACCGCCACGGGATCTCCGCCAACGACGTGTACCGCGTGCTCGTGTCCGACCCGTAGGTTCTCCGCGGGGCCTTCGTCGAGAACGTCGCGGGTAGCATGTCCGCACCATGGGCCGCGACGTCTTCTACATCACGACACCCATCTATTACCCGAACGACGTGCCGCACATCGGGCACGCGTACAACGCCGTGGCCACCGACTTCATCGCGCGGTACCACCGTCTCCGGGGCGAGGAGGTCTTCCACCTCACCGGCACCGACGAGCACGGCCTGAAGCTGCAG
>DATAEV010000025.1:0-3508 GCA_036257875.1 Actinomycetota bacterium
GGAGCAGCCTCGGTCGCCGTGCGTGCAGACGTCGGGACCGTCCTCCTGGAGCTGGACCGGCTTGTTGTCCTCGTACCCGAGGACGTGGAACGGGCACGCCACGATGCACGCCGTGCATCCGGTGCAGAGGCCCGTCATCACCACCTCGTCATACAGGTCCCGCCACTGCGTCGTGTCGGCCTTGGGCATCCTGGGCGCAGGATACTCGCGCTGCAGCGATCAGATGCCGCCGTTCAGATGCTGGGGTTCAGATGCTGAACGAGTCGCCGCAGGCGCATCCGTGGACGGCTTGGGGATTGTTGACCTTGAGCCCGCCCCCCAGGAGCGCCGTATCGAAGTCCAGGGTCGAGCCCGAGACGATCGGCACGCTCTTCGGGTCGATCACGACGCGAACGTCGTCGGCGGCGCTGATCACGACGTCGTCCGCCTCTGGGGTTCCGGTGAAATCCATCTCGTACGCGAACCCCGAGCACCCACCCGCGACCACCCGCAGCCGAAGGACCGGCTCGGTGTAGCCCTCCTTGGTGGCGAGCTGGCGGATCTTGTGAGCGGCGCCGTCGGTCACCGTGATCGGCGCAGCGGTCGAGGTTGCTTCCATCACCCAGCCAGGATAGCGCTCAACGGGGCTTCTCACCCTCGGCACTCACTTCTTGATGAACAGGTACCAGATCGCGTATCCAGCGAGGATGGCGCCGAGCAGGAAGATGCCGCCGATGAGGAGGCCGCCACCCGAGGCGATCATCCCCAGAACTTCCACCAGGGTCGCTTCGTCGTCACCGACTCACCGAGCTCGGCCCGCTCATGCTCCGCGTCCGCGTCGGCGCGCTCGGCCTCCTTGGCGAGATGCTCCTGCTTCGCCTCATCCAGGAACATCTTCTCCATGTCGTCGCCCATGCGACCCCCGGGGGTCCTGGGCTCGTCCGTGTTGAACATCGACATCGGGTTCCCTCCCTGTCGTCGGGACCCGACGTTACTCCTTCTTCTCCCAGAGCTGCTCGCTCGGACGCGGGCGGGTCAACGTTCGGATGATGCGTGCCGAGGCAACGTCAGTGCCTCACGCTCCTGCATCGCGAGGCGGAGCTCGGACACGATGGGGCGATCCTCGATCTTCGTCCCCGAGAGCCGGGCGCGAAGCCCGCTGTTGTCATGGCGGCCCGGCCGGTAACCCGCGACATCGCGCCAGCGTTCGTAGGTGCTCATCCTTCGTCCCTTCGTTCCGAGTGTGGGTGAGACGATCTGCACCGTGCAGCGTAGGCCTCCCGATGCCCGGATGACGTCGGCCGGTCGGCCACAACGGGACGGCGAAGGTCGGTTCTCGTCCCGTCCGTCCGTCTCCCTTCGATGTTCTCTGGTCGAGGAACCGACCGGGGCAGGCCCGGAGGTGAGAAGATGGTGGCCGGAGACGACGGGGCGCTCGCGAACGAGCCGCGGTGCGCCCCTCGTGCGAGGGAGGCGGGATGAGCGTGAAGGACTTCTACCGGACGGAATCGGGCACGATCTTCCGGGTGACCAAGGACCCGGAGGGCCATCTGTCCGTCGAGCTTCTCGAAGCCTCCGCCTGGCGGTCCGCCCCGATCGGGATGGCCGGCCTCAGGATCGCACGCGGCACCCGGCGACTCACCGAGCGCCAGATCAACGCGCTCCCCGGTCCCGCCTGAGTCCTCGCCCCGAGGCGCCACGCGGCTCAGTCGTGCGCCAACGGGTGTCGCGTCGACGGCGCGGTGTGCAGCCAGCAGGTATCCGACGTGTTGTAGGTCGAGAGCAACGTGGCACACCCGAAGACGGAGCAGTGCCGTCCCTTCCTCGCTTGTGGCGCCACATCCCGCAGCCGTGTCGGTGTTCCGAACAGAGCCTGTGTCCTGCTGGTCTTCATCTGGATCCCTTCCGAGACCCGTCGCCGGCTCGTTGCTCCCGGAACAGGTGTCCGCAATCGATGCATCGCATGTTGAGCCGCGCCCCGGGTCCGGCGTGCGTGAACGGCTGCGTGTGCGCGGAGCCACACGAGGGGCACGGCGGGCGCGGGGCGAGCTCTCGCTTCTGCTCTGGCATCGTCGCCGCCTGATCAACCACCGAGCGCACGGCCCGAACCGGCGGAGCCGGACGTCCCCTTCGACCGCTTGGCCTCGCGCTTCTGCTTGAGGGTCTTGCTGGCGGTCTTCTTGTTCTTCGCACCGCCCTTGTCCTTGTTCGCCATGCCGTCCTCCTTCTGCGCCTGCCCTCCGACCCGAGCGAACTCTGCGTGGAGCTGGAGCCTCTTCGCGATCCGGCCGACCTCGAAGCGCTGCTGGGGTGTCACGAACGTGACGCCCTCACCGCTGCGGCCGGCTCGCGCCGTGCGGCCGACACGATGGATGTAGGCCTTCTCATCGGCCGGCGCATCGAAGTTGATCACGTGCGTGATGTCGTCCAGATCGAGACCGCGCGCGGCCACGTCGGTGGCGACGAGCACGTCGTTCGCACCGGACGCGAACCGGCCGAGGGCCCGTTCGCGCTGCGGCTGCGACATGCCGCCGTGGAGCTCACCGGCGCGGATCCCCTCCCGGCGGAGGTTCCGTGCCAGACGATCCGCGCCGTACTTCGTCCGAACGAAGACCAGCGTGAGCCCGCGGTCGGCGGCGAGCTCGCGGATCAGCGCCTGGGTCTTGCGCGGCTGCTCCACCGCGATGAACCGGTGGGTCGCATCCGTGAGGCGGAGCCCACTATCGCCGACCTCGTGGAGCACGGCGCCACGGGTGAACCGCGCTGCGAGTCTGCCCACCTCGCCGTCGAGCGTCGCTGAGAACAGCATCGTCTGCCGGTCGGGACGGAGCATCTGGAGGATGCGCGTCACGTCCGGCAGGAACCCCATGTCGAGCATGCGGTCAGCCTCGTCGAGCACGCAGATGCGCACCTGGTCCAGCCGAAGCAGCTTGCGCGTCACGAGGTCGATCAGCCTTCCGGGGGTCGCCACCAGGATGTCCGCGCGCCGCGCGCGCTTCGCCTGCGGGCCGATCCCGACGCCCCCGTAGACGGCTGCGATCTGGAGGCGTTTCACGTCCGCGATCACGCGGAACTCCTCGGTCACCTGACTGGCGAGCTCGCGCGTCGGCGCCAGGATCAATGCCGACGGGCTGCGTCCGTTCGGGGTCAGCAACTCGACGAGCGGCGCTGCGAACGCGAGCGTCTTCCCCGATCCCGTCCGCGAGCGCGCGAGGACGTCACGTCCGGCGAGGGCGTCGGGGATCACGAGGGTTTGGATCTCGAAGGGTCGTTCGGTCCCTCGCATCCGGAGTGCCTGCGTCACCGGTTCGGAGACGCCGAGCTGGCTGAACGTGGGAGAGCTGAACGTGGGAGAGGTGGTGCTTCCGAGCCCTTGCGGCTCGGTCAGAGCGGGTTGCACGTGTCGTTCCTTCGCTTCCTGTGGTTCGGCGGTGCTCGGGCGCGTCGAGAGCCCGGCGGTAGACCGCGCAGGGAGCGCCCGGGAACGGCGAAACGTGCGAGGGATCGCGAGACGTCGTCGCGGCGTGTC
>DATAEV010000048.1:0-2463 GCA_036257875.1 Actinomycetota bacterium
CGCGCGACGCTCCCAGCTGGAGCGACTCGACGATCCGCTCGAGGTTGTCTCCGACGGTCTGGCGGTGCAGCACGTCGACCCCGATCGTCGCGAGCCGCTCCGACATCCAACGCGCGTTCGAGTCGGCGATCTGTCCGAGCAATAGCTCGGTCCCGACCGAGATGATCTCCGCTCTCACGGCGATGGCCTCACGGTGACGGCTCGCCGGTCGCGCCCGACGGCAGGAACGTGGCGGACCATGGATGGCCGGCTTGTCCGGGCACGCCGAGGGTGCGATCGTCCACGACGATCCGGACCGCCCCGCCATCGCTCGCGGATACGGTCAGCTCCTGCACCGCGCTGTACGAGATCGACTCCCCAGGCCCGAGCGACGTCGTGGGTTGGGCGACCCCGTCGATCGTCGCCGTGACGTCGACCCCGGCGGTCGCGCTGACGGTGACGCCGACACCCGGACCGGGTGTCGGCGACACGAACGGCGTCGTCGCGGTGGGGATCGTGGCCGGCGGCGGCGCGCCGCCGCGGGACCCGATCCCCACCGCCACCGCCGCGATCAGGATGATCGCGGCGGCGATCAGCAGGAAGCGCTGGTTGTCCCGGATCCTCGCCGCCGCCAGCGCCTGCTCGACCCGGCCCCTCTTCGCCGGAGGGGACGGAAGCTCCGGCTCCTCCGCGTGCTTCGCGTAGGCGCTCATGACCTTGTCCGGGTTGAGCCCGAGGTACTGCGCGTACGTGCGCAGCATCGCGCGGACGTAGACCTCCTCACCGAGCAGGTCGAAGTCCTCGCGCTCCAAGGCGCCGATCTGGTCGGGGGTCAGCCTGGTGTCGCGAGCCGCCTCGTCGAGGGTGATCCCAGCGATCTCCCGCGCGCGCCGGAGGGCGGGCCCGACCCCGATCGAGGCCGGGCGAACGGAGTGACCGGCCATCGCGCGTGATGGTAGCGCCGGAGCGCGTGGCTACACTTCGGCTTCGTGATGGTGCCGAGCCCGCGGCGGCAGCGGCCGACGCTCCGTCGGCTCATTCCGGGTGACCGCGCATCCTTCCTCGAGGCCGTCGTGCGGAGCCGTTCGCTGCATCATCCCTGGGCGTATCCGCCGGATACCTCGGACGCGTTCGACGCGTACATCGAGGCGCACCCCTCCCGTCGAACGCTCGTCGTCGTGGTCGAGCACGAGCAGCCGCTCGCCGGCGTTTACGCGCTCTCGCAGATCCATCACGGGCCGTTCCGGAACGCCAACCTCGGGTACTACGCGTTCGTGCCACACGCCGGCGAGGGCTACATGCGCGAGGCGATGCCGCTCCTGTTCCGGCACGCCTTCGGGGAGCTCGGGCTCCATCGTCTCCAAGCGAACGTCCAGCCGGGGAACGAGCGCTCGCTGGCCCTGCTCCGCGCGACCGGTTGGCGTGAGGAGGGATACGCGCGTCGATACCTCAAGATCGGCGGCCGCTGGCGCGACCATGTTCTGTTCGCGATCCTCGCCGAGGACGTGCGCGCCTCCGTCCGCGAACGGCGCCCGAACTACGACCGACGGCGCGTCGGATCGAGACCTTCGGACGCTGCCGAGCCGCCGGACGGGTGACTACCATCCGACCAGGGAGGGGCAGGATCGTGCCCCGAGGAGGGGCGAGATCGAGATGGAGCCGGAAGACAGGCGCGTCGGGAACGACGACCTGTTCCCCCTCGCCGCGATGCGGGACCCGGTCACGGCGCCCGATGCCCTCGCCGAGGGCCCCGTCCGGTTCCTGCTCGTATCCGGCGAGCTCGACGACGGCCGCTGGGGTCTGATCGGGGCGTTCTGGCTCTCGATCGACGGGACGCGGGGCGGGTTCGTGGTCGCCCCCCAGGCGATCTGGCACGGCTCCGAGATGGCCCGGAGCTTCCGGGGCGCATCCTCGCGTGGTTGGCACGCCGAAGACGTCTACCGGTACTGGCAGCGCCAGGTCGGTGCCGCGGGGATGTTCATGATCGACCCGCAGCAGCACGCCGACACCCTGTTCCAGGTCGCGCGTCGCGTCGGCGCTCTGTAGTCAGGCGGTCCGGCGCTCTTCCCACTCTTCCCAGGTCACCAGCACGTCGCGCGCCTTGGAGCCTTGGGATGGGCCGACGATCCCCTGATCCTCCATCAGATCCATCAGGCGGCCGGCGCGTGCGAAGCCGACCTTCAACTTGCGTTGGAGCATGGATGTCGAGCCGAGTTGCGAGCGGATCACCAGCTCGGCAGCTTGCTCGAGGAGGTCGTCGTCCGATCCGAGGGCGTGGTCGCCACCCGCGGTCTCGGCGGGCGGAAGCCCCAGCCCCTCGACCGAGTGCTCGTACACCGCCTCGCGCTGCGCGCGGATGAAGTCGGTCACGTCGCCGATCTCCTGCTCGGTCACCCACGCGCCCTGGAGGCGGACCGGCTTGGAGATGCTGGAGGGGGCGAAGAGCATGTCGCCGTGGCCGACGAGCTTCTCGGCGCCGTTCAT